>NZ_NHPE01000058.1:0-136317 GCF_002252895.1 Halorubrum sp. Eb13
GCCCGGAGGGGGACGCCATCGAAGACCGGTTGGCGCGGCTGTTTCAGAGCGGCCGGACGAACGCCATCGTCGCGTGGTCGATGGTGGCCGTGCTCGTCGACGCCTCACTCGGAATGCTCGCCCGCGCCCGGGACGGCCGCGGGCTCGCCGGGGTCGCCGGCGACGCGGGCCGGCTCCCGTTCCGAGACGACGCGGTCGACGCGGTCGCGATCGTCGACGCCTTCCACCACCTGCCGGATCAGGACGCCGCTCTCCGGGAGGTCGCGCGGGTGCTCGCGCCGGGCGGCGCGCTCGTGATCCGAGAGTTCGACCCCGCGCACCCGCTGGGACGCGCCCTCGTCGCGGCCGAGCACGCCATCGGGATGGCGTCGCGGTTCCGGACGCCGTCGGACCTCGCGGCCGCGTTCGACGATGTCGGGCTCGACCCCCGGATCGTCGACCGCGGCTTCGGCTACACGGTGGCTGGAGTCAAACGGGGAGAGTGAGAAGGGGTCGGCCGGAGGGCCCGACAAACGAACGCGAACCAGCCGTGCAAGCGAACGCGAACTAGTCGTGCGAGTGGCTGTGCGCGCCGTGGTCGTGGGTCGCGTCTCCGCCGGCCGAGTCGTCGTGGGTGTGGTCCTGTTCGCCGGAGTCCGTCTCGCCGAGCACCTCCGCGCCCTCGCCGTCGATCATGTCCATGTTCTTGAGGTTGTCGCGCTCCTCGAAGTCCTCGACGGCCTCCATCACGTCCTCTTGGGTGATCGTCATCCGGTCCTCCGTGAGCGCGCCGAGGACGGCCTCGCGCAACACCATCCGGAGGTCGGAGCCCGTGAGCCCGCTCGTGCGGTCGGCGACCTCCTCGGGGTCGAAGTCGGCGATCTGCATCTCGCGGGTGACGACTCGCAGGATGTCCGAGCGCATGTCTCGGTCCGGCTTGGGGAAGTTGACGATCTCGTCGAAGCGGCGCCACGCGGCCGCGTCGAGCTGGTCGGGGTGGTTCGTCGCGCCGATGAGGAGGACCTCGTCGCGGACGAGCGACACCTCGTCGATCGACTTGAGCAGGGTGTTGACCGCGCGCTTCAGCGCGGCGTGCTCGTCGGAGCGGCGGGTCTTCGCCACCGAGTCGAACTCGTCGATGAAGAGGATACACGGCGAGAGCCGCTTGGCGACCTCGAACGTCTTCTCGACGTTCTTGGCCGTCTCGCCGAGGTACTGGCTCGTGATCATCGACATTTTCACCTCGACGAGCGGGATGCCGAGCTCGTGCGCGAGCGCCCGCGAGACGGTGGTCTTCCCGGTCCCCGGCGGGCCGACGAACAGCAGCTTCCCGATCTCGCGGAGGCCGATGCTCGCGAGGTACTCGCGGTGCTCGATCGCCTTCACGATCTTCTGTATCTCGCCCTCCTGGTCGCCCGTGAGGACGAGGTCCGCGAGCGTCGTCTCGATCTCTTCGGGGGCCTGCACGCTGACGAGGTCGAGCATCTCGCCGTCCTCGTCCTCGTCGAAGTACTCCTCGAGGAGGGCGTCGATCCAGACGCGGTCCGCCTGAATCGGCCGGACGCTGTCGCGCGCCTCCTCGTGGGTCACGGGCGCGTCGAGGTCCTCGGCGAGCTCGAGCGCGGCGACGACGGTCGGGTTCTCGGCGAGTCGATCGTCGCCCGCGTGGTCCCGGTACCACTCCAGCGCCATCGCCGGCTGGGTGAGGGAAATCTCGCCCGAGAACTCGGTGCGTTGGGTGAAGAGGAGGTCCGAGACGGCCTCCCAGGGGTGATCGACGCCCGTGGCGGTGCGAGTGGTCTCGCTGGTCGCTTTGAGCGGCCGCTCGACGCCGCCCGGAGCGTCGTCGGCGGCGTCGTCCGACCAGAACACCTGCCGGAAGCGCGGGGGCAGATCGTTCTCGTCGAGGTCGCGGTTCTCGGTGTAGAGGTGCGTCGTCAGCACGAACTCGACGACGTCGAGCGCCGGGTTACTCATCCGCGCGACGTAGCCGCGGGACGCGGTTAAGCGCGTCGAACCGCGCCCGTCGTCGGGGCGCGTCCCGCCTCGCGGCGAGGGAGGCGACGAACCGCTGCCGACGTATCGAACGCTTATTAGCCCTGGTGATCGACCTAGTTCCCATGAGCTCAGAGGATGCGACCGCCCCTGGTGACCCCTCCGGGGAGGCTGACGCCGACGCGGACCACGAGAACGCGCTTCAGGACGTGATCGCCGTCGACCCCGACGACACCGAGCAGGGGACGGTAAACCGCCTCGACGCACACACGGGCGACGGGATCCGCCACCGCGCGTTCACCTGCCTCGTCTACGACGCCGAGGGCCGGATCCTGCTGGCTCAGCGCGCGCCGACGAAGCGGCTCTGGGACGGCCACTGGGACGGCACCGTCGCCTCTCACCCGGTCGAGGGGCAGACGCAGGAGGACGCGACGGAACAGCGGCTCGATGAGGAGCTGGGGATCACGCCGGACCAGTACGACGACCTCCGCGTGACGGACAAGTTCGAGTACAAGCGCTACTACCCCAACGCGGGCGTCGAGTGGGAGGTCTGCTCGGTGCTGAAGGTCACCCTCGACGACACGTCGCTCGACCCCGACGACGCGGAGATCGGCGGCATGCTGTGGGCCGACTACGAGCACCTCCACGAGAACCCGGCGCTGTACCGTCAGCTCCGGCTCTGTCCGTGGTTCGAGATCGCGATGCGGCGCGACTTCTCCTGAGCGGCCCGCCGGAGTGCTCCCGAGCGGCCCGTCGGTTGCGGCACAAAACGGCGACTTGAAGACGCGCGGACGACTCGATCCGATATGACTGTCGTCGTCGTCATGGCGCAGCCGCCCCGCGAGGGGCTCGTCGCGACCGGGATCGCGGAGTCGACGCCGCTTTCGACCGCAGAGGCCGCCGACCTGTACGAGGCCCTGTTCCGCGACGCCGTCCTCGCGGTCGACCGCTCCGGCGGCGAGCTCCTCGTCAACTACCCGGTCGACGACGACCTCCCCGCCGAGCACCGCACCGACACCGCCCCCGAGGCGGAGCTGCGCACGCTCGTCGCCGACACCCTCGGCGGCACCGGGGACGCGCGCTTCGAGCGGCAGGTCGGCTCGTCGTTCGGCGCGCGCGCCGGCAACACCGTCACGCATCTGCTCCGCGAGGAGAACGCCGACTCCGTCGCCGTCGTCACCCCGCAGGCGCCGCTGCTCTCGCGCACCGTCATCGACTCGGCCGCGATGAAGCTCAGGACGAACGAGGTCGTGCTCGGCCCCTCCACCCGCGGGCGCACCTACTACGCCGGCTTCACCGCGCCCATCGACTTCGACGGCGCGTTCGAGGCGCCGAGCCTCCCGACGCTGGCGGCGCGCGGCCGCGACGCCGACCGCGACGTCGAGTTCCTGGAGTCGTCGCCGTCGATGGTCGACGGCGACGACCTCCTCGACGCCGTCCCGCTGCTGCGCGCGCGGTTCGCCGCGGAACGCGTCGTCCCGGACTACACCGCCGCGTTCGTCCACGAACACGGGCTGGACGTGGTCGTCGAGGACGGCGAGGAGCGGGTGGTGCGGGACTGAAACGCTCGCTTGTCCCTCTGATACCTATAAATCGACGCCGCGGCGAACGGAACGTATGAAACGTCGTTCCGCGACCGTCGTCCTCGGAAGCGCGCTCGGCGGGCTCGCCGGATGCGCCGAGCGACTCCCCACCGACCCCACCGCCGCCGACGGCGCTGCGACCGTCGCTGACTCCTTCGACGGCGGTCCGGACCGCCCCGACTGCGCGGTCGATAGCCGGTCGATCGAGGTCACCGTCTCGAACGAGACGCGCGAGTACGAGACCGCGGCGACGGTCCCGTACCCGGATCCGCCGACCGCAGTCACCGAGCGCGACGTCGTCGAGTGGGTTCCGTCATTCGAGGAGGCGTACCTGAGCCGCGACGTGCTCTGTGAGCGGAGCGGTTCGGCTCATATTCTGCGGGTCGACTACCGCACCGATCTAACCGAGGTCCTCGACGGCTCCGGCGACGTAACCGTCGTCTACCTGCGATACGCCGGCGGTGCCACTGCGGGCGTGGACGACGGGGGAATGTGGGAGGCCGATATCGGCTTCACCGCGGTCTCGTACGCGGTTGACGAGACGGGTGCGGCGCGGGTCGCGTTTGACCGTCCGCTCGAACCCGGTCACGAGGAGTTCGAATCAGAACGCCGCGACTCGATCGAGGAGGGGGCGTTCGTCGCGGCGTTCGACTGATCGGAGACCGGTTCGGTCTACGGCCCTCAGACCGAGTCGGACGACACCGACACCACTTAGTCGAACGACCCCGAGCGTCCGGACGTGGTGGGATGGCAGAGTGGCCCATTGCGCCGGTCTTGAAAACCGGTAGCCTCACGGCTTCCTGGGTTCGAATCCCAGTCCCACCGTAACGCGTCCGGCGCACGCCGCGTCGCGCGATTTTGCGCCAGTCCGCAGCACCGAGAAACCTATTTTAGTTACGTTCGGCCGAGGGCAGACGGGACCGTCCGACGCCCCACGCCGTCGCCGTTTCGGCCTGAACCGCAAGCCTACGGTTCTCGATCCGGGCCACCCGATAACACCCGCGTCCAGTGTCGTGTGGTATCATGGACCGCATTATCTTTAACAGGTTTCCGGCACATGTTCAGGCTAGGTGATACAACAATGAGCTACGAACTCGATCCGCTTCCGTACGATTACGACGCGCTTGAACCGCACATCTCCGAGCAGGTGCTCGAATGGCACCACGACACCCATCACCAGGGGTACGTGAACGGCTGGAACGCAGCCGAGGAGACGCTCGAAGCCAACCGCGAGGAGCACGACTTCTCCTCGTCGGCCGGCGCCATCCGGAACGTGACCCACAACTCGTCGGGCCACATCCTCCACGACCTGTTCTGGCAGAACATGTCCCCCGAGGGCGGCGACGAGCCCTCCGGTGACCTGGCAGACCGGATCGAGGAAGACTTCGGCTCATACGAGGCGTGGAAGGGCGAGTTCGAGGCGGCCGCCGGCGACGCGTCCGGCTGGGCGCTCCTGGTGTACGACACGTTCTCGAACCAGCTCCGCAACGTCGTGGTCGACAAGCACGACCAGGGCGCGGTCTGGGGCGGCCACCCGGTCCTCGCGCTGGACGTCTGGGAGCACTCCTACTACCACGACTACGGCCCGGCCCGCGGCGAGTTCGTCGACAACTTCTTCGAGGTCGTCGACTGGTCCGAGCCCGCGGCCCGCTACGAGCAGGCCGTCGAGCTCTTCGAGTAACGGTCCACGCCGGACGCGCTCCGAGACGCGCGTCGAATCCCGACGTTTTTTCGACCCGCTGCGCGCCGAGAGCCGCGAGGCCGTGGACTACCGTATCGGCAGCGTTTACGGAGTCGCCGCCGTACCGCCGGCCATGCCCGAGCCGAAGTCGACGTTCGACGCGACCTACCCGTGCGAGTTCTACGAGCCGGCGGAGCTGTTCGAGCCGGACCTGATGTACACCGTCCCCGAGATCGCCCGGCTCCTGCAGGGGTTGGAGCCGGACGCGCAGGTCGACGCCGACACCGAGGCGGTGCTGATCGACTGGGCGATCCCGTGGGTGATGAGCCACGCCGAGGACATGGTCATCGCGGAGCCGCTGTCGGAGGACGGTCCCGGCTACTACGGGGTCGCCGAGCACGCCGTCGACGAGGGCGACGCGAACGGCGAGGCGGCCGCCGGCGCCGACGCGGGCGACGGGGACGCGTGAGCGGGGACCGACCCCCCGACGCGCCGGTCCTGCTCGTCGCGGGCGGCGCCCGCGTCGACGCCGGCAAGACGACGTTCTCGACGGGCCTGGCGGCGAGCCTCGCCGAGCGACGCGGCGACGCGGTCGGCGTCAAGCCCCGCGCCGGCAACGACCACTGGTTCGACCACGACGACTACCGGATCGCGACCGACGGCGGACGGCTCTACGGCAAGGACGCGCGGCGGCTCGCGGCCGCGAGCACGCGACCGCTCGCCGCGGTCGGCGGACGGCGTCGCCCCGAGGCGGTCGCGCCCGAGTCGATCAACCCCGTCCACCGGCTCTGGCGGCCGACGCCCGGGCGGACCGGGATGCTCGGCGACGCGGACCGCACGTTCCTCTGCGACCGCGTCACCGGGCCGGACGGCACCCGATTCGTCGTCAACGGCGCGGCCGAAGCGGCGGGACTCCTCCCGGAGGGGCTCGCGGACCGGCTCCCGATCGCGGACGCGACCCGCGTGGACGACGTCGCGGGGTTCAACGACGTGATGGCCGCCGACTACCTCCCGGCGTTCGACCGGCTCGCGGAGCGGATCGCGGCGACGGCGGTCCCCGTCGTCGTCGAGTCGTACGCGGACGTCGCCGGCCCGCTCCCGCGAGACGGACCCGTGACGCCCGACGCGGTCGCCGTCGTCGACCCCGGCCGGGCGCGGATCTACGCGGGGGACCGGTACGCGAGGGCCCGCGCGGTCGCCTCCGGGAGCCCCCGCGAGGGGACGATGGAGGAGCACACCGGGACCGTGACCGACATGATCGAACCGCTGACGACGGTCGCCCTGCCGGCGCTCGGCGGCGACGAACGGGGGGATCCGGAACGGGTCGCGGAGCGCTACGGGACCGCGTACGAGGCGCTGTTCGAGGCGGTCTGACTGTTCTGGGGACGGGCGGGAGACGCGTCTCCGCGGCTATTTAAAAGGCGGCGGTATTCAGCAAATTCGAGGTGGCGCCCTCGACCTCTAGGAGCGAACGTAGTGAGGAGTAGGTCGGGGACGTAGAACACTCTTTGAAGTATGGACGTGCGTCGAACAGCCGAACAATACCTGTACTGCGCGAACCGAACTGCCGACTACTGTTGGTCCGACACCTCGTACACCGAATGCAAGACCAACAAGCGACAGGTCCGCGACGCACTCTACACTGCACTCCGAGAGGAAACGGATTTAGGCGTTCCGCTTCGTGTAGTGCTCGATCGCGGACTCGATCGAGGAGAGGTCGGCGTTCACCCGCGAGTCGGCGACGCGCATGAAGCCGGGGGTGTAGGAGGCGGAGTAGTCGAAGATGGCGTTGACGGCGCGCTTCGGCGCGGAGACGGCCGCGAAGTCGGTGACCGTGTACACGCGGGTCGTCGGGAACGCGGTCCAGAAGGTGCTGGAGACCCAGCGGTCCTCGTCCTCGAACGTCGTCCCGATGCGACCGGTCGCGAGGTACTCGCCGTCGTGGTAGAACAGCAGGAGGTCGCCGTCGGCCATCCGCTCGAAGGTAGAGCCGTTGCCGCTCTCGTCGTCGACCGCCCACAGGCGGGCCTCGTCGAGGTCCGCGAGGGGTTCCGGACGGTCGTCGTACTCGGTGAGATCGACCGCGGAACGGACCGTTCGGTCGAAGTTCTCCGGGTCTATCGGGACCAGGAAGACGTTCGCGCTCATTGCCTGCACTTTCGCCGGGAGGGTTTTAAACCCGTTCGTTGCCGCGCCGGCCTCGGGAACGGAGTAGCGGCGAGCGTCTCCCGGCGGGCGAGGGCTCAGTCGTCGCCGTACTCCCGGTAGATCCGGTCCATCCGCGCGGCCATCACGAAGTCGGACTCGTGGAGCCCGCCAATGTCGTGGCTCCACATCTCGACGCCCACCTCGCCCCACGAGAGGTGCAGATCCGGGTGGTGCCACTCCTCCTCCGCGAGTTCGCCGACGTCGTTCGTGAACGCCAGCGCGGTCGCGAAGTCCTCGAAGTCGTACGTCGCCTCCAGGTGGTGGTCGTCGACGACCTCCCACGCGTCTCCGAGCTCGGCGAAGTACTCGTCGTACTCGTCGTCGGTCAGCGGCTCGTCTCCCTCTCCCGACGGTTCGACCGGCTCGTCCGCGAGCGATGATGGCATATGACACTATTGGACGACGAGCGGTTTGTACCTTCCGCGGCGGACGGGGCCCAGTGGTCTCCGCCCGTGGTCGTCTCGCTTGCGGTCGATTCCCCCGCGTTCGTCTCGCTCGCGGTCGGCTCCAGCGTGATTCGCTCCGGGCGCACTCGCTTCACCCGCGTTCGACCGGCCCCGCTCACGCGATCTTCATCATCCGCGTCTCGAACTTCCCGACGCGGACGCGGACCCAGCCGGCGAGCTCGTCGTCGAGATCGGGGTCATCGGTGTCGACGCGCAGGGCGCGGACCTCGTCGAGCTTCGCCCGCGAGGCGACGATCCGCAGGTCGCAGCGCCGGATCACGGCCGGCGACAGCTGCGGGTTCCCGCGGCCGAAGACGAACCCCTGCCCGCCGATCGGCGAGACGACGATCACGTTCTCCTCGCCGAGCGCGTCGAGGATCTCCCGTTCGGTCCCGTCCCGGACCACCACCTCGCCGTCGCGCCACACGTCGACGCCGATCGGGGACGGGTCGAACCCCAGCTCCGCCTTGATCGCGCCGACGGTCGACCCCGGCCCGAGCACGAAGGTGACGCCCTCGCCGTCGCGCTCCCGGATGTCGTCGGCGACGCCCTCGGCGAGCGACTCCACGGTCCCGCTGGCGGTCTGTTTCGAGGACTGGAGGTCGTCGGCGACGGGGACCCGAGCGACCGCGCGGAGCTCCGGGTGGACCTCACCCTCGCGGTAGGCGTCCTCGTCGATGTCCATCACCTCGCGGCGCTCGGTGCGCGAGAACGCCGCCGCGACCTCGGCCGCGTCCTCCGGCGAGACGGCGAAGACGGAAGAGTACACCTTCACCCCGGCGGGGACGCCGAGCATGGGGACCTCGCTGCTCCCCGCCTCCAGCGCCGCCGCCACGTCGGCCGCGGTGCCGTCGCCGCCGACGAACAGGACGAGGTCGACCGGGTCGTCGCCCTCGCCGTCGGCGGTGCCGCCCTCAGCGAACGCCTCGACCACGCGCGCGGTGTGCGCGGCGGTCGTCTCCGTGGGGCCCGGCGGGTCGCCGTTCCCGGCCCGGTCCCCGTCGAACGGATCAACGACGCGGACCGGGTCGAAGCCGGTCTCCCTGACCAGTCGCTCGCCCATCGGGTCGGCCGCGGTCGAGACCGTCGCCTCCGGCGCGACGGCCGCGAGCCGCTCTAGCGCCCGCCGCGCGCGGTCGGGGGCCCGGGGCTCGGCGCCGCGAGCGACCGCCTCGGCGACCTTCCCGTCGGTGCCCTTGAGACCGACTCGGCCGCCCATCCCGGCCACCGGGTTCATCACGAAGCCGACGTGCATGGTCTGACCTACGGCGGCGGAAACTTAAGCGGGCGCGTCTCGCCCGCCGCGTCCGTCCGGCGTCCGCGGGCCGCGAGCGTTTCCGGGCGCCGCGGAGTCCGGAAGTTCAATACTTAAGACGCCCCCGGAGCAACCGCCACGCATGCTCCTCGAAGCCGCCGTGACCGAGCCGCTCCCGATCGACGCGACCGCGATCGCCGTGCTCCTCGCGAGCCTCGGCGTCACCGCCGTGTGGCTCGCGTACCTGTACCGGTAATCGTCCGGGAACCGGTCCGCCGCGTCCGACCGCCTCTCTTCTCCTCTCCGCGCCGCGCCCCGCTCACCGCGTCTCGACCAGCGTCGACCGCTCTCGCACCCATTCGGCGGCGCGTTCGGCCTCGGCCGCGTCCGTCGCCGTGATCTTCACGCGGACGCTCTCGCCGGGGTACGAGCCGACGCTCACGTCGAACTCCTCTTGCAGTTCCGTGAAGCGCTCGAGCAGGGCGCTCTCCGGCTCGTCGACGTCGACCGTGACGGTGTGCGTCGGCGTCCCCTCGAACTCGTCGGCGACCGACTCGAACATCGCCTTCATCTCGGTCGGGACCCCTGGGAGGACGTACACCGACTCGACGACGGCGCCCGGCGCGACGCCGGTCTCGTTGGCGAGCGGCCGGCAGTCGGCCGGCAGGTGCGTCGTCTCCGCGGCGAGGTCGTCGGCGCTGTACCCGCGTTCTGCGAGCCACGACGCGGCCTCATCGTTCCGTTCGAGCCCGCGGCCGAAGGCGGCCGCGACCCCGTCCATCGTCACGTCGTCGTGCGTCGGGCCGAGCCCGCCGGTGACGATCACCGCGTCGTACTCGGCGTGGTACTCGTTGACGACCCGCGCGATCTCGCCGACCTCGTCGGGGACGACGGTCACCCGGCGGACGACGACCCCGCGCTCGTCGAGCCGGTCGCAGAGCCACGTCGCGTTCGTGTTCTCGGTGTCACCGACGAGGAGTTCGTCCCCGACGGTGACGACGGCGGCGTTCATACCCCTGCCAAGGCGGCGCGCACTCAAAAGCACCCGAGTTCGGCGCGCGGTCCTCAGCGACCCGGGGAGCGGCCGGCGACCGGCTACTCCTCGTCGTCGTACACGCCGAGCCCCAGATCCCGGCGCTGCTCTTTGAGCGCCTCCAGCTGGCGCCGGAAGTAGGCGACGCCGACGACGGCCGCGACGAGCGCGACCGCGAGGATCACGCCGAAGACGAGCAGGTCGGTCTCGCGGTACGACTGGACCACGACCGACCCGCCTTCCACCGACTCCCAGGTGATCCGGTCGCGGCCGTCGACCGTCTCGATCTCGTGGTCCCGCGGGGCGACGTGTCCCACGACCGGGAAGTCCGTGCTGAACCCGGGCGGGAGCGTCACCGCGTACGACCCGTCGACGTACGCCAGCGTGGTGAACCGGCGGGGCGAGCCGGCCGCCGAGAAGGCGACCTGTCCCTCGCCCGTCCCCTCGGGGAAGCGGACCCACGTCTCGTCGGGCGTCCGGTCGACCTCGCCGCCGCGGGCCCGGAACTCGCTGCCGTTCAGCACCTCGCCGTCGGCGGTGCGGTACCGGAACGCCTCGAACTCCAGCGGCTGGTCGCCGGCGTACGGCGTCTGCCTGTACAGCCGGAGCTCCTCGACGTCGGAGACGTCGTACACGACGGTGTACTGGCTCCCGGTCGAGAGGTTGAACGCGGCGTCGCGGTCGGTGTCGAACTCGTACTCGGTCGGCGGCTCCGCGTCGAGCGTCTCGTTCGCGATCTCGCCGCCGTCGTTGACGTAGGTGAGACAGCCGGCGCTGACGGCGAGCAGCGCGACGACGGCGACCGCGAGGGCGAATCGTCGGTTCACGGGTTCAGACGACGCAGCGCATCTCCGCCGGGAGGTACGAGCCGATCGCGGCGAGCAGCCCCGGCGGGTCGGTGTTCTCGGTGCAGACGATGCTCTGTTCTAAGAGCCCGAGCCGCTCCACGGTGACGATGTCCTGTGCGTGGCCCGCGCGGTTCACCGTCGCGCGCACCTCGCCGCGTGTCGCCGAGTTGACGTTGACCCGGCCGTTCCCGCGCTGCCAGTCGTAGAGGCGGTCGCGCTCGTCGTCGGCGAGGCGGCTCGGCTCGGCGTCCGGGTCGCCGACGTCGCCGCCGTAGACGAACCGGACCGAGAGGTGCTGGACGAGCCCGAACCGCTCGACGACCTGCGCCGGCGACCCCCGTCCGAGCCCGATCTCGTCGGCGGGGACCCGGACGTCGACGCCCGCGTCGAGGACGAACCCGTCGTCGTCCCACGACTCGAGGGCGCCGACGTACTCCTCGCCGGCGGTCAGGCCGCCGTCGTGGGCGACGATCTCGCCCCACGTCTCCGCGAGCACGTTCCGGGCGACCTCGGCGTCCTCGCCGGTCACGTCCACCTGCACGAAGCCGTCGTCGCGGACGCCGACCTGCCAGTCGACGCTCAGTTCGCCGACGTCGTTGGCGACGAGCGATCCCATCCCGTCGAGCGCGCGGTCGCGGGCGTCCCCGTCGACGTAGCACTTTGTTGCGAGGACGACCATCAGCCCGTCACGTCCACGTTGAGCTCGTCACGGAGCTCATCGACGCGCCGGTCCATCGCCTCGCGGAGCCGGTCGTTTTCCATCGCTTCGAGCGGCGAGCCGCACTCGGGACACTCGAAGCCGAAGTCCATCGCCTCGCCGAACTCGAAGCGGATCGAACACACCTCACAGAGGTAGAACTCGTGGGTGCGCTCGTACTCCTCGCGCTCTTCGAGGGCCTCGAGGAGACGGTACATCTCCTCTTCGAGGTTCTCCGGGATGTTGTCGTAGTGGAACGTCCAGAGGTACGTGAGCCACCCCGAGTCCTCGTCGCGCACCCGGCGGTACGTCGCGAGGTCGTTCTCGTACAGGATGAACAGCGCGCGTCGGACGTCGTTGAGCTCCAACCCGAGCTCCTCCGCCAGCTCCTCGTCGGTGACCTCGCCGTCGGGCGGCGCGGCCGCGACCGGCATCCCCGTCGGCCCCACCAGCTCGTGGAGGTACTTCTGGATGACGGGGTCGTTCAGTAGATCCTCAAAAGCCATTACCCGGAATTGGTGGTGGAATCGGGTTAAAAGCTCCGAAATGGCCACCGTCGTCGGGCGTCGGCACGCCCTGGGATCCGACCGCCGACGGCCCAGACGACCGCCCTCGTGAGACCGACCGCCGACGGCCCAGACGACCGCCCTCGTGAGACCGACCGCCGACGGCCCGGATGACCGCCGTCGCGAGACCGACCGCCGCGGGCTCCGGCAAAGCTTTACGCCGCCCGTCGCACCACTCGTTCGTAATGAGCGAGTCCGACGGACGGAGCGGACGAACGCGCGTCAGGCGAGCCACCGGAGCGTTCGCGCTCGCGACGGTCCCCGCGCTGCTCGCCGCGGCGCCGCTTCTCCTCCTCGCCGTCGCTCTCGGCCCCGCCGGCCTCGGCGTCGTCGGCCCGGCCGCGCTCGGCGGGGTCCCGCCGGTCGCCGCCGCCGCGCTCGCCGCGGTCGTCCTCGGCCTCGGGGGGTCGGCGCTCGTGGGCCCGGTGCTCGTCGACCGGCGGATCGCGCGCCTCCCTGAGGCCGAGCTCGACGACCGGCCGGCCGACTTCGTCGCCGACCGCGTCGCGACACTCGCCGGGGAGGTCGGCGTCGACGTCCCGGCGGTGACGGTCGTCCGCGCCGACGCCGCCAACGTCGCCGTCGCGGACGGTCACCGGGGCGCGCGGCTCGTCGTCTCGACGCGGCTGCTCTCCCTCCCGGCGGCCGACCGAGACGCCGCGCTCCGCCACGCGCTCGTGCGGCTTCGGACCCGCGAGGCGGCGGTCACCACGGCCCTGCTGCCGGCGCTGGCGCTCGTCGAGACGGTGGCGCTGCTGGCGACGCTGCTCGTCGGCCGCCGCGCCGACCGGACCGCGGCGGACCGGCGCGTCAACCGGATCCACGGGTACGAGCCCGAGGGGAACCGGATCCCGCCGCGGGCGTACACCGTCGCCGGCGCCCTGCTGTGGCTGCTCCTGCTGCCGGCGTGGGCGCCCGCGGCCCTCGGCGACCGGCTCTACGTCGGTGGCGGCCGCCGGGACGCCGACGCCGCGGTGGCGCGGCTCGGGAGCGCCGAGCGCGACGGGCTCGGGAACGCGGTCGCGTTCGCGGGCGAGGCGGCGGGCGCCGCCGACTGGCCGCCCCTGCTCGACCGGCTGTCGCTCGCCTCGATGGCGGACGCCGAGACGGGCCGCGTGCGCGGGACGAGCCGACAGGAGGCGCGCCTCCGGCTCGCGCTGCTGCGGTCGAAGCGGTCGCTCTGAGAGTCGCCGCTCCGCGGACGTTCCCGCCAGCTCGACCCGGTCCCGCGTCTCCCGCCCGTTCCCGTGTCCCCCGCGGGGTCTCGCTCGGAGTCTCCGTCTAGGGGTGCGCGGGCACGGCCAGCCGGAGCGTGGTCCCCTCGCTCGACGTGTCGACCGAGAACTCCCCGCCGGCCTTGGCCACGACCCAGTAGATCAGCCAGATCCCCAGCCGGTCCGCGTGGTTCAGCGACGTCTCGCCGAGTTCGAGCACGCGCGTCTCGTGGTCCGGGATGCCCGGACCGTCGTCCGCGATCTCGATCGCGAGCCACTCCCCCGACTCCCACTCGACGTCGACTTCGACCGACGGGCTCCGACCGTCGTTGTGCTTGACGGCGTTCTCCATTCCCTCCTCGATCGCCGTCACCAGTCCGGAGACCGTCGTTTCGAGCGGGTCGTCGGGCGGCAGCGAGAGGGTCACCGACGCCTCGGGATACCTGTCTCGAACCCTCGATCGCACCTCGATCAGGCGATCGCGGAGCGCGACGGCGGTCCCGGCCGTCGAGGGCCCCGAGAGCGTCCGGTCGAGCTTCTGGACCGCGGTGGCGAGCCCCATCAGGTCGTCCGTCGTCTCGTCGATCACCTCCAGCGAACCGAGCGCCTCGTCGTCGTCGACGGCCTGCCGCAGCAGTTCCGTGTACCCCGAGATGAGGTTCATCTTGTTCCGGAGGTTGTGGCTGAGCACGCGGTTCATCACCTCCATCCGGCGCTCCCGGATCTTCCGGTCGGTGATGTCCGTCTGAAACCCGACGTAGTGGGTGACCGTCCCCGCCTCGTCGCGGATGGGAGCGACCGTGAGTCGGTTCCAGAACTTCTGGCCGTTGCGGCGGTAGTTCAGGACGTCGACCCCGACCGGCCGCTCCTCGTCGATCGCCTCTCGGATCGCCGCGGTCGTCTCCGGGTCGGTGTCCTCGCCCTGAAGGAACCGGCAGTCCGCGCCGAACACCTCGGTGCCGTAGCCGGTGAGCGCCTCGAACTCGTCGTTCGTGTACACGAGCGGGTTGTCCCCGTCGCCGCTCTCGTCGACGTCGGCGATCGTGATCCCGACCGGCGCCTCGTCCATCGCGCGCTCCTTCAGTCGGAGGTCCTCGACGGTCTCTTCGAGCTTCCGCTCCCGGGCCGCGAGCCGGAGCGAGGTGCGACGCCGCTCGACGAGGTTGCCGACCCGGATGCGGAGGGCCCGCTTCCGAACCGGCAGCCGGATGACGTCGTCGACGTAGTCCCACGTCTTCTCAGCCGGGGCGCCCGCGCCGTCGCTCACGAGGAGGACGAACGGGAGGAAGACGGGAGCGGCCAGCTCTCGCCGCCGCTGGATCGACCCGGCGACGCGGTTGAACTCGCGGGCGTCGAAGACGCAGCAGTCGAACGTCGAGTCGAGCGACTCCACGTCGGTCGTCGCGTCGGTCCGGAACCGATCGCTCAGGGCCTCGGACACCAGCTCTCGGTCGCGTCCCGGCCGCATGAAAAGCAGTACTCGCGGGTCCCGGTCGGACTCAGGCGCGCCTCCGTTCGGGGCGTCGTCGGTCCGGTCCGCGGGTCCGCTGTCGGCGGCCTCCTCGGCGGGCTTGTCGACGCCGCCGCCTCGGGAGGGCGCACCGTCGGCGAGCCCCTCTGGACCCGTGTCCATCTCTCGTGGACGGTGAGTACACGGCCACAAAGAGTTACCCATTCATTAACTACCCCGCGTGCGGAGGGATCGGTATGTCCGAGTCACTGCCCGAGCGCGTGTCGACCGGCATCCCGGGCCTCGACGAGATCCTGTCCGGGGGACTGATCCCGGATCGAAGCTACATGATACGGGGTCAGGCGGGCAGCGGGAAGACGATCCTCAGCCTTCACTTCCTCCAGCGGGGCGTCGACGAGGGAGAGACGTCGCTGTTCATCAACTTGGAGGAGGACATCCGCGACCTCGAGTCGAACGCGGCGGCCCTCGGCTTCGACACGGACGCGATCGAGTTCCTCGACCTGAGCCCGGGCGCCGACGTGTTCACCGAGGAGCAGTCGTACGAGGTGTTCGCGCCGTCGGAGGTCGAGAGCGAGCCGCTCACCGAGCAGATCGTGGACGGCGTCACCGCGGTCGACCCCGACCGCGTCGTCGTCGACCCGTTGACCCAGCTCCGGTTCCTGCTGTCGGACGACTACCAGTTCCGCAAGCAGGTGGTCGGGTTCATGCGGTTCCTGAAGGACCAGGGCGCGACCGTGGCGTTCACGGTCCAGAACACCCCCTCGCTGCCGACCGACGACCTGGAGTTCATCACCGACGGGTCGATCCGGCTGGGCACGGAGGAGTACGGGAAGACGATCGAGGTGCCGAAGTTCCGCGGGTCGTCGACGCTGAACGGCGACCACGCCTACCGGGTGACCGACCACGGCATCGAGGTATACCCGGCGCTGCAGCCCGGGAAGCACGACGGCGACTTCGACTTCGAGCAGATCTCCTCGGGGATCGAGGGGGTCGACGAGCTGCTCCACGGCGGGCTCGAACGCGGCACGGTCAGCATCGTCAGCGGGCCGACCGGGGTCGGGAAGACGACGCTGAGCACGCAGTTCATGAAGGAGGCCGCCGAGCGCGGCGAGCGCTCGGTCATCTACCTGTTCGAGGAGAACCGCGAGACGTTCCTCACGCGCTCCCGCGCCGTCGACATCCCGGCCGACGAGATGATCGAGCGGGGGACGCTCCAGGTGAACGAGGTGGAGGCCCTCGAACGGTCGCCACAGGAGTTCGCCCGGATGGTCCGCGAGGAGGTCGAGGAGCGCGGGGCGGACATCGTGATGGTCGACGGCATCGCGGGGTACCGGCTCACGCTCCGCGGCGAGGAAGGGATGATGCTCCAGCAGATGCACGCTCTGGGGCGGTACCTCAAGAACATGGGTGCGACCGCCATCTTCATCGACGAGACGCGCAACATCACCGGTCAGTTTCAGGCGACCGTCGAGAACATCAGCTACCTCGCGGACAACATCGTCTTCCTCCGGCACTTGGAGGTCCAAGGCGAGATGCGGAAGGCGATCGGCGTCCTGAAGAAGCGGACGAGCGACTTCGAGCGGACGATCCGCGAGTTCCGGATCACCGAGGACGGCGTCTCGGTCGGCGAGCCGATGACGGGGCTCCGCGGCATCCTGAGCGGGACGCCGGAGGTCGTCGACGACGCGTCGGAGTTGGCGGGCATCGACGAGGAGTGATCCCGCCCCGGTAGGAGCGCGACGAGAGCCCCGAGTCAGTCCGGCCCGTCGTCGCCCTCGTCGGCGTCGACGACCGTCTTCCCGGTCGGTTCCGGGATCACCTTCCGATCTGCGTCGTCCCACTCGCGGTCCAGCTCGGTGCCCTCGAACAGCCGGTCTAAGAACACTGCGAGCCCGGCGACCTCGGAATGCGGTTGGTTCGTCACGCCCACGTTGAAGTCGGCGCGCTCGTACAGCGCCCACGGCACCTTCTCGCCGCCGACGACGACGAGGAGGTCGCGAGGCGTCGTCGGGCTCTCGGCCGCGTCCGGGAGCCCGACCGCCTCCCGGATCTCCTCTTCGACGTCCTGCACGCGCTCGCCGTACATCGTGAGGTGGACGACGACGCCCTCCCAGCCTCGAACGATCGCCTTCTGGTCCCCGCGGAGCTCGACCGCGAAGGGGCCGCCGAACCGGTCGGTGATGTCCCGCACCGTCTCCGCGGACTGGCCGGCGTTGTCGGGGAAGACCACGCGGTCAGCGCCGAGCGCCCGGGCGGTGAGCCCGACGTGCGTCGTCATGCGGTCGTCGCGTCCGGGCCGGTGGCCGTAGCGGAGGACGGCGACCTCGCGCGCCTCGTGCATGAACGGCGATGCGCCCGCGACGGGTGTGGTCCTTTCGATGCGGTCGCGGCGGTCGGACCGGTCCTTTCGATGCGGTCGCGGCGGTCGGACCGGTCCGAGTCGCCGCCGGAGGGGACCGCGCAGTCGTCCGGGAACATAGCACAGTCGTGGATCGTTTATCCGATCGAACCCGGGAGGTGACCACGTAAGTGAAAGATTCATTGCGGAGGCGGTCGCCGAGTGTGGTATGACGAGCGTCAAGGAGTTCCGCGTCGACGAGCCCGCGACCGCCGACTCGCTCGGGCGGGGTCGGTTCGTCTTCACGGACGCGTACTCGGTGTTCGACTGGGGCCAGATGCCCGACGCGATCCCGCGGAAGGGCGCGAGCCTCTGCGCGATGGGCGCGTTCAACTTCGAGCTGCTGGAGGCCGAGGGCCTCCCGACTCACTACCGCGGGGTCGCGGACGCCGAGACGGGCGAGACCGTCGCCCTCGCCGACGCGACCGCCCCGCCGACGGAGATGGCGATCGACCTGACGCAGGTCCCCGACCTGCCGTACGAAGGGCCCGAGGCCGGCTACGACTACGACGCCTTCCGCGCCGCGGGCGGCGGGAACTACCTCGTCCCGCTGGAGGTCGTCTTCCGGAACCGCGTCCCGATCGGCTCCAGCCTGCGACGGCGCGCCGACCCCGCCGACTTCGGCCTCGACGCGGACCCCGATATCGCCGCCGACGAGTGGCCCGACGAGCCGGTCGACCTGCCGGAGCCGGTCGTGGAGTTCTCCACGAAGTACGAGGAGCAGGACCGCTACCTGAGCCGCGCCGAGGCCGACCGGATCGCGGGCGCCGCCGACGTCGACGCCCTCGAGTCGCTCGCGCTCGACGTGAACCGCGTCGTCACCGAGCGCGCCGACGCCGTCGGCTTCGCCCACGAGGACGGGAAGATCGAGTGCCTCTACGCCGACGGCGAGCTCCGCGTCGCCGACGTGGTCGGCACGTTCGACGAGAACCGCTTCTCGTACGGGGGCCGCGGGGTCTCGAAGGAGGTCGTCCGGCAGTGGTACCGGGCGAACGACCCGGAGTGGGTCGAGGCCGTGAAGGAGGCGAAGGCGGCGGTCGCGGGCCGCGAGATCGACGACTGGCGCGAGCTCTGCGAGCGCGACCCCGAACCCCTCCCCTCGGCCGTCGTCGACGCGGTCTCCGAGCTGTACGCGGCCGGGACGAACGCCTACACCGACCGGGAGTGGTTCGACGTCCCGGACATCGAGGCCGCGCTCGACGCGGTCGATGGGCTGTAGGGAGAACTGGACGGTCGACTCCCGGGAACCGCCGACGAAATCCTCACGATCGACGAAACGCGAGGGAACCTCTTTACTCCCGACGCGCGTGGGTCGAGGCATGCCCACCGACGCCGACTTCGGGGAACGGTTGGAGTCACGCACCGGGACGTATCTCGACCGGATCGACGACTGCGTCGCGCTCCTCCCGCGCGCCCTCGACGAGTACGCGAACGACGGTCCGTACCGCGCGACGGTCGGCGAGATCGCCGCCATCGAGAGCGAGTGCGACGAGCTGGTCCGCGAGATCACCGGGATCATCACGAACGCCGGCCCGGACGACGTCGGACTGCTCAACACGCGGATCAACTTCAACGAGTCGGCGCTGCTCGACTTCTACAACGAGCTCGACGTCGTCGCGAACCACACCGAGCGGATCGTCCAGGAGGTCGTCATGATGCAACCGGCGGCGGACGTCGACCCCTTCCGGGACATGCGCGAGATGGCGAGTCGCATCGCCGAGATGACCGTGGTGCTCGGCGACGTGGTGGAGGGGTTCGTCCGCGGGCTCGCCCGGAGCGACGCCACCGCGACGCTCACGGAGGGGGTCGAGGCGATCCGCGGGCTCGAGAGCGAATGCGACGAGCTTCGCAACGACGCCGTCGCGACCGCCTTCGCCGACGACGCGATCGAGGACCCGCTCGTCTACCGCGAGCTGGCGATCCTGCTGGACGAGCTGGCGAACACGATCGAGGACCTCACCGACCGGATCGTCGTCATCGCCAGCAAGGAGCCGGGCATCGTCACGGAGTCGGAGCCCGACGCGAGCGAGGAGTAGGCTTATAAATGCGGCCGAGCCGGCGACCGCCTACCGCCGCGCCCACGCCAGCATGCGCTCGTAGAACGGCTCCGAGGCGAGCGCGCCGGCGTCGCCGACCAAGGTCAGCTGCTTTTTGGCCCGCGTGAGCGCGACGTTCATGCGGCGGTGGTCCTCGAATATCGGCCCGTCGAGGTCGCCCGTCGCGACCAGCGAGACGACGATCACCTCCTTCGAGGAGCCCTGGAAGCGGTCGACAGTGTCGACCGTGACGGGGGTCCGCTTGCCGATCTCAGCGACCTGCGCGCGGAAGGGGGCGATGACGCCGATCTCGTCGGGGGCGACGCCGGCGGCGAGGTAGGCGTCGACGACCTCGGCGACGCGCTCGGCCTCCCGGACGTTCCGGTTGCCGTCGCGGGTCCCGTCGGGGTCGACGAAGGCGACGCCCCCCGCGAGCCCGTCCGGGAGTACCGCGGGGTCGACGCCGAGGTCGCGGAGGGTCTGACCCGCGACTTCGGGGGTCGCCGGGCGGAGCGCGCCGTCGTAGAACTCCGCGGAGGCGAACGCCTGAATGCGCTGGCTCATCCGGTACTGGCGGTCGAGCATGACGCTCGCGTCGGGGTACGCCTCGATGAGACGCTGGAAGAGCGACGTCCGGAGGTCGTTCTCGGCGCGGACGACGGGCGGGAGCTGCTCGTGGTCGCCGACGAGGACGAACCGGTCCGCGAGGTTGATCGCGGCGTGGGTTCCCGGCTCCGTGAGCTGGGAGGCCTCGTCGACGAGGGCGACGTCGAACTCGCACTCGCGCATCACGCGGGAGCCGCAGGCCGCGGTGGTGGCGGCGACGACGGGCGCGTCCCGCAGCTCGGCGGCCTTCGCGTTCGGGTCGCCGCGCTGGACGAGGCGCACGTCCTGCATGTCGCCGCGGACGCCGGTCTCGGTGCCGACGCGGAGCACGTCGCCGAACCCCTGATCGCGGAGCGCCTCCAGCGCGTTGTCGACCGCGCGGTTGGTGAACGCCGAGAGCAGCACCCGGTTGCCCTCCTCGACGAGCGCGCGGATCGTCCGGGCGATGGTGTACGTCTTCCCGGTGCCCGGCGGGCCGTGGATCAGCGCGCAGTCCTCGGCGTCGACGGCGAGCTCGACGGCCTCGTTCTGGGCCGCGTTGTTTCCGATGTAGGCGTCGGGGGCGTTCGGGTCGTCGCCTCCGGGCGTTCCGGCCGGTCGCTCGCTCTCCGCCCGGAACTCGGGCTCGCGCCGCTCGAACAGGACGTCTTTCCGCCGATCGCTCCCTTTTAAGATCGCGTCGTGGAGCGCGGTGAGCGAGCGGTCGACCGAGATCTCGGAGGGGTAGACGTCGAGCCGCCGGAGCTCCACCGGCTCGTCGGTCTCGACGACGACCTCGTCGCCCAGTTCGGTGATGCGGCCGAGCTCGGCGTGTCCCCCGACCGGGTCGCCGTCGCTCGCGAGCGCCACGTCGCCCTCGCGGAGCTTCGAGACGGCGTCGCCGGGCTTCCGAGCGCGGAGCTCCCACCGGGCGTCGTCGATCTCCGTCTGCGAGACCGGCTCCAGATCGATGAGCGCGCGGTCGTCGGCGGCGCGCTCCGCGGGCGTCTGCTCCCACAGCTTCCGGTACTCGGCGTGGGTCTCGCGGCGCTCCTCCTCCAAGGCGACGTAGAAGCGGTCGAAGTAGTCGCGCTCCTCGTCGGGGACCGGATTCCCGACCGACCCCGCCTTCGACTCTTGGTCGAGGCGGCCGGAGACGACCATGCAGGTGTCCTGCTCGAAGCAGTACTGGCACTTGGCGTCGGCCTCGTACCCCGTGGGAACGGTCGGGCGCTCGCCGGGGTCGTTGAGCGCGCGCCACTCCATCGCCGCGAGGGCGTTGCGCTCGCGGACGACGAACTCCAGCAGGCCCCGCCCCACCGAGAACTCCTTGGCGGGCGCGAGGTCGCCAGACTCCTCGTTGCGGTCGAGGGCGGTGTTCTTCGTGTACAGGAGGGTCCCGATGTCGGGGTCGACGCCGCGCTCCTCCAGCATGAGGGCGTAGCAGGCCGCCTGGATCTTGTCGTGGAAGCGGGGCTCGCGCTTGGTGTTCTTCCCGGTCTTCAGCTCCACGGGGGTCCCGCGGCGGAGCGCGTCGGCGCGCCCCTTCAGGCCGAACGTCGACGAGATGAGGGTGAACTCCGACCGCCACGTGTCCTCGTCCGAGAGCGTCCCCTGCGCGAGCCACCCCTCGATCGCCGCCGCGTTCCGGCGCACCTCGTCGGCGACCTCCTCGGGCTCGTAGCCCAACAGCCCGAGTTCGAGGCCGGCCTCCTCGACGCGGTCCGCGACCGACGCCTCCAGGTCCATCCCGCGCAGCAGGTCGCCGAACACCTCGTGGACGACGGTCCCCTTGACCACGGGGTAGTTGAGCGGGATCCCCGAGAGCTTATTTAAATAGTACATCCGCGGGCACTGCACCCACGAGCGGATCCCGGTCACGTCGACGAGGAAGTCGGGTTCGAGCACGACCCACGAGTCGCCCGTGGTCGCGTACCCGACCTCGCCGCCGAACTCGTCCTCCTCGGCGTCGGTGACGAGCAGTTCCATGCCCGTCTCGGCGTGTTCCGCGGTCTCCGCCCACTTCCCCCACAGCGTCACGTCGACCGGGTCGCCCGCGCCGCGCTCGGGCCGGATCCGGAGCTCGCGGAGCTCTCGGTCCCCGTACGACGTCGACACCGTCCGCGCCTCCCCGACGGAGAGGATCGGCCCCCGAACGTTCACGGCCGCCATCGGCGGCGCCCCGGAAAAACGCTGTCGGTGAGGGTATCGGTGCCGTCGCGGTCGGCGCCGTCGCGGTCGTCTCCGTCGCGACCGACACGCTCATGCGGCTCTCCCCGCTACGTTACGCCGACATGCGCGTACGAGACTGGGACGACATCCTCGCCGACGTCGCGAGCGACTCGACCGATCCGGACGGCTGGCGGGCCGTCGCCGGCTCCCGGCGCGAGGGGCTCGGCGAGGACCTCTACTTCGGCCACCCGACCGTCGGCGTCTACCACCTCAAGACGTACGCGAAGAACCCGCGCGACCTCCGCGGCGTCGGCGCGCGGGTGGCCCGCAAGGTCGACGACGAGCTCGACCCCCTCCTCCCGAACGAGGGGTCTGACGGCCGGTTCGCGGTCCGGTCGCCGCCGGAGGACGAGGAGGCGGCGAAGGACGTCGCGACGCGGCTGCGCGAGACGCTGAAGGTCCACGCCGAGGCGCCGACGGACCCCGACCACCTGTTCGAGGACGTGATGGAGGCGATCGACTCGCCGGCGTTCGGGCCGATGGACTACCGGTTCGACGGCCGACCGGACGAGCTCGATGAGCTCTCCGACACGTTCGACGAGGCCGAGGAGCTCCTCTCCTCGGAGCTGGAGGATCTGATCGACGAGGACGACGTCGACCGCGGCTTCCACTGAGTCCGGCGGGCCCGAGCCCTCGTCCGGCGCGAAGCGGCCACAAACGTCTTCACCGAACGCCGGCCACTGTCGGTATGGCCTCCCCGCCTCGACGCTCCCTCCGAGCGATGGCACTGGTCGCGCTCGTCCTCGCGGCCGGCTGTACGGCCCTGCCCGTCACGGACGGACAGGCGTCGGGCCCGGAATCGACGGTGGAGAGCTTCTCGTACCCGTCCGGGTGGTCACAGGATGGGATCGCGGACCTCTCCGTCGCGCTGCGAACGCACGACGAGACGCTTCGCAACACCTCCCGCCGCAGTCGCATGGTCACCGCCGACGGTGACGCCAACCGAACGGTCGTGCGGACCTTCGACGCCGGGAACGACACCGTCTCGATACGGTGGTCGGACACGGAGTTCGGCCGCACCCTGCGCCACTACCTCAGCGCCGAGGGCGTGTTCGCGTACGACCCGGCGACGGAGGAGCTGACTCGGAACCCCGGCGAGAACTGGACCCCGGCCGAGGTGGCTTTTCACGACGGGGTCCGACGGCCGCTGACGGCGCTCGAACTCGACGCCACCGAGACGGTCACCGTCGAGGGGCGGACGGCCGTCAGGTACAACGTGACCGGTATCGAAGACCCAGGCGACGTTCCGGCGGACGACGCGAGCGGGCACGTCGTCGTCACCGAGGCGGGGTACATCGCGGCGTACGACGTCACGAGGGGGAACGACGATTTCTCCCTCCGGACCGCGTACGAGGTCACCGAGTTCGGGAACGCGACAGTGACTCGACCGGCGTGGCTGCCCGAGGAGTAGCGCCCGCGTCAGCCATCGACGCGCTCCGGCTCCTCTCTGGTCAGTTCGCTCTCCACGTCGCCCGTGTTCCGCGTGCCGGCCGGCTCGAAAAGCAGTATGTGCGCCTCCGGCTCGGCGACCGGGCGGTGTTCGGTCCCGCGGGGGACGACGATCAGTTCGCCGGCCTCTAGGACCGCGTCGTCGTCGCCGCGGAACTCGATCCGGAGCCGCCCCTCCGTGACGAGGAACAGCTCGTCGGCGTCGGCGTGGCTGTGCCAGACGAACTCGCCCTCGGCCTTCGCCAGCTTCACCGCCTGTCCGTTCAGCTCGCCGGCGAGGTGCGGGTTCCACCGCTCGTCGATGGACTCGAACGCGTCCGCGAGGCTTACCTTCTCCATGCGCCCTCGTGGGCGCTTCACGCTTATAAACGACCGCGGCGGGCTTCAGTAGTGCCAGGGGTGGTCGCGGAACTCGGGCTCGCGCTTCTCGAGGAAGGCGTCTCTGCCCTCCTGGGCCTCGTCGGTCATGTACGCCAGCCGGGTCGCCTCGCCGGCGAACACCTGCTGGCCGACCATGCCGTCGTCGGTCATGTTGAACGCGTACTTCAGCATGCGCATCGCGGTCGGCGACTTCCTCGTCATCTCGTCGGCCCACTCCAGCGCCACCTCCTCCAGCTCCTCGTGCGGGATCGCCTCGTTGACCATCCCCATGTCCGCGGCCTCCTCGGCGGAGTAGGTCTTCCCGCGGAAGAACACCTCGCGGGCCTTCTTCTGGCCGATCTGCTTCGCGAGGTAGGCGGAGCCGAACCCGCCGTCGAAGGAGGCCACGTCGGGGTCGGTCTGGAGGAACTTCGCGTGCTCGTCGCTGGCGAGCGTCAGGTCGCAGACGACGTGTAGCGAGTGCCCGCCGCCGACCGCCCAGCCGGGGACGACCGCGACGACCGGCTTCGGCATGAACCGGATCAGCCGCTGGACCTCCAGGATGTGGAGTCGCCCGGCGCGCGCCTCCTTGACGAGCGGGTCGTCCTCGTCGCCGGCCTCGTCGCCGTCGCGGTACTCGTAGCCGGAGCCGCCCCGTACCGACTGGTCGCCGCCGGAGCAGAACGCCCAGCCGCCGTCCTCCTCCGATGGGCCGTTGCCGGTGAGCAGGACGCAGCCGACGTCCGCCTGCTTGCGCGCGTGGTCGAGCGCGGCGTACAGTTCGTCGACGGTGCCCGGTCGGAACGCGTTCCGGACCCCGGGGCGGTCGAACGCGATCCGGACGACCGGGACGTCGACGCCGCGGTGATAGGTGACGTCGTCGAACTCGTCGGTCACCCGCTCCCACGCGTCGGGGTCGAATATCTCCGAGACCATGCGCCGCAATTGACGGCCGACCGCATAAACGGCGGCGGATGCGCCGCGTGGCCGCCCCCGCAGTAAATATTGCGTCGACCTGTGAGAGGTCTCTTTCGACTATGTGCGTGTCAGAACTCATCAAACGTCCATATTCTCCGTTTCGACCGACTCTCGACCGTCATCGGAATACGCCTTCGTTGCTGGTGACGCGGGGGTGTTGCCCGGGGAGCCCGTTTATACCGTATGCACGGAACACGCGCGCCGACCTCGCGTCGGTCCTTCCTCGCCGCCGCGGGCTCCTCCGCGACGCTCGGGCTCGCCGGCTGTCTCGGCGGCGGCGGCGGACTCGACGAGCTGACGGTCGCACACATGCCGATATACCCCGACCTCCAGTGGTACGTGATGGAGGGCGAGGGGTACTTCTCCGAGATCGACGCCGAGGTCACCGGGAAGGAGTTCACCGACGGCCCGGCGATCGTGCAGGCGTTCGGCGGCGGCGACATCGACGTCGCCATGTTCGGGATCGTGCCGGCGATGATCGTCATCGACCGCGACATCCCCGCGCAGGTGACGGCCGCGAACATCCGCGAGCCGATGGGGATCATGACCGCGGAGTCGTTCCACGAGCCCTTCGAGGCGGAGGGCGGCGACGCGTTCGCGACCTGGGCCGAGGAGAACGGCGGCCCCTTCCGCTTCGGCACCTTCCCGCAGGGGAGCGTCCCGGACGTGCTGCTCCGCTACTGGCTCCAAGAGAACGGCGTCGATCCCGAGTCGAACGAGCACGTCGAGATCATCGAGATCAACGGGGCCAGCGCGGTCTGGCAGGCGATCGCCAACGGCGAGATCGACGGTACCTCCATCATGGAGCCGGTGCCGACGATCGCGCAGGCGGAGGGGTCGTCCGTGACGATGCTCCGGACGGCCGCGCAGATCCTCCCCGGCCAGCCCGCGGCGGTCACGCTGATGAGCGACGCCGTCCGCGAGTCGCCGCTGGCCGCGCAGTTCGTCGAGCAGCACGTCCGCGCCACCGAGTTCATCGGTGAGAACCCGGACGCGACCGCCGGACACGTCGAGTCGGGGATCGGGATGCCGGCCGACCGCGCCCGGCGCGCGCTCGACTCGCCGCTGTCGAACTTCGTCACCGACCCCCGCGAGATCGTCGAGGCGACCCCGGTGTTCTCCGAGTTCGCCGCGAACAACGGGCAGATCGACGAACAGCTGTCGAACGAGACGATCTTCGACTTCGACGTCTACGACTCGCTCTGATGGCGACCGACACCGGCAGCCGGTTCGACGGGAACGAACTGCGCATCGGCCTCGGCCTCGACGACCCGCGCCGGCTTCTCCGCGGCGCGGCCGGCGTCGTCGGGTTCCTGGTCGTCTGGCACCTCGTCTCGCTCACCCAGCCGGCGTACGTGCTGCCGTCGCCGGCGGCGGTCGGGGACGCGTTCGCCGAGGAGCTCGCCTCCGGCACGATGACGACCGCGCTGTGGTCGAGTGTCCGACACTGGATCCCGGGGACGATAGTCGGCACCGGACTCGGCGTCGCCGCCGGCGTCGCGTTCTCGTGGAACGGGCTCCTCGACGA
This sequence comes from Halorubrum sp. Eb13, assembly GCF_002252895.1. Taxonomy (NCBI): domain Archaea; kingdom Methanobacteriati; phylum Methanobacteriota; class Halobacteria; order Halobacteriales; family Haloferacaceae; genus Halorubrum; species Halorubrum sp. Eb13. The sequence goes on from NZ_NHPE01000058.1 coordinate 26,543, forward strand.
CGTGACCGCCCCGCTCGTCAGGACGCTCCGGCCGGTCCCGCCGCTCGCGCTGATCGGCTTCGCGATCGCGTGGTTCGGGATCAACGACGCCGGCGCGGCCTTCATCATCGCGGTCGGCGCGTTCTGGATCAACTACTACGCGGCGTACGAGGCCGTCGAGGGGGTCTCGGAGGACCTGCTCGACGTGGGCCGCACGCTCGGGGTCCGCGGCGACCTCGACATGGTCCGGTCGATCGTCCTCCCGGCCTCGCTGCCCGGGATCCTCACCGGGATCCGGACCGGGCTCGGACGCTGCTGGATGCTCGTGGTGGCCTCCGAGATATTCGGCGTGCCGGGCGTCGGCCGCGAGATCCTGCGCGCGAGCAACAACCTGCTCGTCGACACCGTGATCGCGTACATCCTCGTGTTGAGCCTGATGTACCTCCTCGTCGACGTGGCGTTCCGCGCGGTCCAACGGAGGGTGTTAGTGTGGCGGGCGTGAACGAGGGGCCGACCACGGGCGACGACAGCACGGGCGCGATCGCCGGAGAGTCCGGCGTCGTCGTCGACGGCGTCGGCAAGACGTACGACGGCGACGGGAACCCGGTCCGGGCGCTCGACGACGTCTCCTTCGGGGTCGACGGCGGCGAGTTCGTCTGTCTCGTCGGCCCGTCCGGCTGCGGGAAGACGACGCTGTTCCGGATCATCGCCGGGCTCACCGGGGCCACCGACGGGCAGGTCCGCCTCGCCGGCGCCCCGGTCACCGGGCCGACGACGGACATGGGGGTCGTCTTCCAGGAGTACCACCTGTTCCCGTGGCTCACGGTCGAGGAGAACGTCGGCTACGGGCTCGAACGGAGCGACCGGTCCGAGGCGGAGCGCGCGAGTCGGGTCGACGAGATGCTCGAACTCGTCGGGCTCTCGGAGTTCCGGGAGTCGTACCCGAAGTCGCTCTCGGGCGGCATGAAACAGCGCGTCGCCATCGCGCGGGCGCTCGCCGTGGACCCGGAACTGCTCCTGATGGACGAGCCGTTCGGCGCGGTGGACGCGCAGACGCGGGAGATGCTCCAGCGGGAACTGCTCGACGTGTGGGCCTCGACCGGAAAGACGGTCCTGTTCGTCACTCACGACGTCGCCGAGGCGGTGACGCTCGCCGACCGGATCGTCGTGATGGCCGCCGAGCCGGGCCGCGTCGCCGAGGTCGTCGACGTCGGCGTCGATCGGCCCCGAGAGCGCGGCGACCCGGCCTTCGGGGAGCACGTGGCCCGCGTCCGGGAGCTGATCGGCGCGCGACCGTAGTCGGTCGCTCCTCGTCCCGGCGGCTCTTCTCTCCTCTTCCCTCCCTCGTCGGCTCCTCTCCCCTCCCTCGTCGGCTCCTCTCCCCTCCCTCGTCGGCTACTCTCCACCTTCGGGCGGCTCCGCTCCGTCGGACTCGTCGGCGGCGGCGGCCAGTTCGTCGATGCGGGTCCGGACCACCGACAGCGTCGCGTCGGCGTCGGCGTACCCCTGATCGTAGTCGTTCAGCGCGGACTCGGTCTCGTCGAGGAACCGCTCGACCGCGGCCTCGATCGACTCGTCGCTCATGGACACCGGTTCGCTCTCCGGGCCGTTATACTTCAGGACTCTGGGCGCACCGCACGCCGTTCGCGCCGGATCGCCCGGATCGGAACCGACCGAGCGTTTTATAATGCGAGCAACAGTATTGTACAGTATGAGAAATATTGATAACCGTCGCGCGACGGTTCTGCCGGGGTGGGGACGATGACCGGGAAGTCGGCGGTGCTCGCGACGGACCTCTCGACGGCGAGCGAGTCGATGATCCAGTCGGAGACCGGGCTGAACTGCCTCGAACAGATCGGCGTCGACCGGATCCACCTCGTGACGGTCGTGCCCTCCAACGTCCACTCGGGGATGCCCGGGATGGGGTTCGAGAAGCGCCGGAAGGAGGCGCTTCGCCGCTACAGTTCGACGGTCGAAGACGCCGGGTTCGACGTCGAGACGCACGTCGTCCGCGGGACGCCGCACCGACGGATCAACGGGGTCGCGGGCTCCGTGAACGCCGACCTGATAATGGTCGGTTCGCGCGGGAAGAGCCCGCTCGAGAACCGCGTGATCGGGTCGACCGCGCGCAACCTCGCCCGCACGACGGTCGTGCCGCTCATCGTCGACCGCATCGAGCGCGGCGTCGAGGAGCCCGAGACGGTCCGCCGACACCTGTTCAAGCGAACGCTGTTCGCGACGGACTTCTCTGAGAACGCCGAGCGCGCGTTTCGGTCGTTCGAGTACCTCCGGCACGCGACGAAGGAGGTCACGCTGGTCCACGTCGAGTCACCGAAAGACGACACGGGCGAGGGCGCCGACCCGCAGGACCGCCTCAACGACCTCGCCGACCGGCTGGACGAGCTGGAGCTCGACGCCCGCACGGAGATCCGCCGCGGCGACCCCGCGGACGAGATCCTCGCCGCAGAGGCGGAGCACGACCCGAGCACGCTGATGATCGGCTCACGGGGTCGCAGCCGGCTGCGCCGACTGCTGCTCGGCAGCGTCTCCGAGGAAGTGGTCGCCCGGGCGACGGGCAACGTCTTCCTCGTGCCGCCGCCGCGGTCGGTGTGACCTCGCCGCGCGCCGCACGCCGCGGACGAGCCGTCGGCCGCGTCCGCGGCGGGTGCTGAATGCTGTTGTATAGTACGCGCACAACTACGTCTCAGGAGCGTGCCGTGCGACCGACCGCCCCGTGCCGGATCCGCACGGGCGTCGATACGATCCGCCTCGGTCGGCCTCTCGGCCGGAGCGTTCGGCGACCGCTCAGCGACGCCGCAGCGCGTAGGTCGCGTAGCCGACGGCGGCGAGCAGGCCCGTCGAAAGCAGGCTCCCGTACACGGCCGGCGAGACGTCGACGTAGCCGCCGAACGGGTTCGTCAGCGCGAATACCAGGACGGTGAGGGCGATAGCGATGAGGATCCCCACCGCGCCAAACGCCTTGAAGGCCGTGTCGAGGTCTAAACCACGCGATTCGGGTCCGGTCGAATGACTCATACCACCTGATACTGACTCGATAGGTAAATGGGTACGAGGGCGTTCCCACGCCCGGAGAATGCGTGGACGGGCCGGATTCGGGTCGCGGCGCGTCGGACGGACTCGCGATCCCTCGTCAATAGTTACTATCATCGTCGATAATTTACGCGCAGCTGTTTTCCCTCCGATCCGTCGACGCCAGATCAGATGACGCATACGCGATCGCTGACGACAGTCACACGTCGCCGGGTCGTCGCCGGAGTCGGCGCCGCGGCGGCCGGCGGCCTCGCCGGGTGTCTGGGCGGCGACCCCGGCGACGGTTCGACTTCGGCCGGAGACGGAACGAACGCGGCGACGACGGCCGACGAATCGGCGATCGGCGACGCGAGCGACGCCAGCGCGACGGTCGGCATGATCTACGCGCTCGGCGGACTCGACGACCGATCGTTCAACGACGCCGCCAACAGGGGGATCCAGCGCGCGCGCCTCGACCACGACGTGGCGTTCGCGAACGAGGAGCCGAGCGCGTTCCCGGAGCTTCGGAGCACGCAGGCGTCGCTGTCGGAGTCGGACGACCCCGATTACGACCTGATCTGTTGTGTCGGGTTCCTCCAGGCGGACGGCCTCTCGGCGGTCGCGAGCGAGCATCCGGACCAGCGGTACGCGATCATCGACTCCGCCGTCGACCGCGACAACGTGGCGAGCTACGTGTTCCGCGAACACGAGGGGTCGTTTCAGGCGGGTCACCTCGCCGGGCTGGTGACGGGCCGCGACGTGTCGGTCGGGGCGGGATCCACCGTTCCCGACGAACGGACCGTCGGCTTCGTCGGCGGCGTCGAGTCGGACCTCGTGCGCAAGTTCGAGGCCGGCTACCGCGCCGGCGTCGACCACGCGGCCGCGGACGCGTCGACGCTCGCCACGTACGTCGGCGCATTCGACGACCCCGAGAGCGGGTACGCCGCCGCAGCGGAGATGTACGATCAGGGCGCCGACGTGGTGTATCACGCGGCCGGCGGGAGCGGCCTCGGCGTGTTTCAGGCCGCACAGGAGTACGGCCGGTACGCGATCGGCGTCGACTCCGACCAGTCGCGGAGCAACCCGCGGTACGCGGACGTGATCCTCGCGTCGATGGTGAAACGCGTCGGTACCGCCGTTTACGACGCCGCCGAACGGACCATCGACGGCGACCTCGGCACGGGTGAGACGGCCGCGCTCGGCCTCGCCGAGGACGGCGTCGCGCTCGTGTACGGCACGTCGCTCGGGCCGGTGATCCCGGACGACGTGCGCGCCGCGATCGCCGCGTCCGGCGACCGGATCGTCGCCGGCGACCTGTCGGTCCCCTCGGACCCGGAGGAGTTGAACTGATGGCTCCCGGAGTCATCGACCGGCTGGCGCGGGCGGCGAGTCGGGTCCTTCCCGACGCGGTCCGGCGACGGTACGCCGCCAAGTTCGCGCTCGCGTTCCTCGTCGTGGCGGCGGTCGTCGTCGCGGGCGGCGCGTTCACTTACCTCCAGACCGGAGAGACCGTGGAGGCCGACGCGACGACCCAACTGGCCGAGACCGGCGGCCTACAGGCCGACGCGATCGGCTCGTGGACCGAGCGGATGAGCACGGAGACCCGATCGATGTCGGCGGCCGACGCGCTCCGGTCGGACCGGCGCGCGCCGGCGTACATCCTGTTGAAAGACGAGCTGCTCTCCGACGACATCGTCAGCATCCACCTCGTCGACTCGGGGGAAGACCGGGTCGTCGCAAGCACGGAACAGCCGTTGGAGGGCCGCGCCCCGAGCGACCTCGACGCGCCGTGGAGCGACGCCGACGTCCCGGAGGGCGTCGGGAGCGACGACCGCGTCTGGCGGTCGGCTCGCTCGTACCGGTCGCCCGTGCTCAACGACCGGCCGGTGATGGCGTTCGCCAGCTCCGTGCCGCGGGCCGACGGTCGGTACCTCGTCGTGGTGACTCGCATCCAGCCGCAGCTCGAACGGATCCAGAACACCGACACCGGCGAGGAGACGATGATCCTCAACGCCGCCGGGCAGACAGTCCTCGACATCGACGGCACGGTCGACGAGGGCGAACACGCCGACGCCGTCGAGACGGTCCGAGAGGGGAACGCAACGACCGCGACGCGGATCGGCGACGGCCAGGTCCACGCGTACGCGTCGGTCCCCGACACGGACTGGGTGGCGGTCACGAGCGTCGACCAGTCGACGGCCTTCGCCGTCCGGAACGACGTGGGAGACTCGGTGCTGCTGCTGCTCCTCCTCACGCTCGCGTCGCTGGGTATCGTCGGGGCCGTGCTCGGTAGCCGGACGGTCGTCCCCCTCGCGCGGCTGCGAGACCGCGCCGAGCGCATCGAGTCGGGCGACCTCGACGTCGACCTGACGACCGGCCGGATCGACGAGATCGGTCGCCTGTTCACGAGCTTCGGCGAGATGCGGGACGCGCTCCGCGAGCGGATCGCCGAGGCCGAGACCGCGGCAGACGAGGCGGAGGCGGCGCGCGAGGAGGCCGAGGCCGTCACCCGGGACATGGAAACCCGCGCGGCCGACTACAGCGAGGTGATGGGAGCGGTCGCGGACGGCGATCTCACCCGGCGGATGGACCCCGACGCGGACCGCGACGCGATGCGGGAGATCGCCGAGGAGTTCAACGACATGGTGTCCCAGCTGGAACGGACCACCGCGCGGGTCGCCGCCTTCGCCGCCGAGGTCGACGACGCGAGCGCGGAACTCGCGACCGGCGCCGACGAGGTCGAGACCGCGAGCGGGACCGTCAGCGAGCAGATCCAGGAGATCGCCGACGGGGCGGTCAGACAGGACGAGCGGCTCGACGCGGTGAGCGGCGAAATGAGCGACCTCTCCGCGAGCATCGAGGAGGTCGCGTCGTCGGCCGCGTCCGTCGCGGAGACCGCGGAGGCCGCCTCGGAACGCGGCGCGACCGGGCGCGAGGCCGCCGCGGAGGCGCTCGACGAGATGGACGCGATCGAGGAGCGCTCCGCGGCCGCGGTCGAGCAGATGGAGTCGCTCGACGACCGCATGGACGAGATCGACGAGGTCGTCGAGTTCATCACCGACGTGGCCGAGCAGACGAATATCCTCGCGTTGAACGCCTCCATCGAGGCCGCCCGCGCCGGCGAGGCCGGCGAGGGCTTCGCGGTCGTCGCCGACGAGGTCAAGGACCTCGCGGAGGAGACGCAGGAGGCGGCCGCCGAGATCGAGTCGCAGATCGACGCCGTCCGCGGGGAGGCGGACGAGACAGTCGACGACATCCGCGAGACGAACGCGCGGATCGACGAGGGGTCCGACACCGTTCGCGAGGCGTCGTCGTCCCTCGAGGCCGTCGTCGACGCGGTCGAGGAGACGAATCACGGTGTCCAGGAGATAAGCGAGGCCGCCGAGGACCAGGCCCGGTCGACCCAGCGCGCGGTCGAGGGGGTGGAGGACGTCGCCGAGGTGAGCGGGGAGGTCGCCACCGGCTCCGAGCAGGTGTCCGCCGCCGCCGAGCAGCAGACGGCGACCGTCACCACGATCGCCGAAAACGCCGACCGGCTCCGGGAGCAGGCCGAGGCGCTCTCGGAGTCCGTCTCGGCCTTCGAGGTCGACGTGGACCCGGACGATATCGAGAGCGAGACGGACGGCGAGAACGCCGGGCAGGGCGGGGTCGGCGGCGACGACCGAACCGGACACGGCCTCGCCGCCGACGGCGACGGACGAGACCGGTCGGCCGACGAACGCTAGTCCCCGCTCTCGGGGTGGCCTTCGACGATCGCAACGCCGGAGGAGGCGCCGATCCGCGCCGCGCCCGCGTCGAGCATCGCTTTCGCCTCCTCGTATGAGCCGACGCCGCCGGAGGCCTTCACCGGGAGGTACTCGCTCATCAGTTCCACGTCGGCGACGGTCGCGCCGCCGTCGGCGAAGCCCGTCGACGTCTTCACCATGTCGGCGTCGGCCTCGACGGCGGCCTCGCAGGCGCGGCGCTTCTCGTCGTCGGTCAGGAGCGCGGTCTCGATGATCACCTTCACCGGGACCGGCACCGCGGCGACCACGTCGGAGATCTCGGCGGCGACGACGTCGTCCTCGCCGGCCTTCAGGCGGCCGACGTTGATCACCAGGTCGATCTCGTCGGCGCCGTCCTCCCACGCGCCGACCGCCTCGTCCCGCTTCGCCTCCGGCGCGTGCTGACCGTGGGGGAACCCCGCGACGGTCGCGATCGTCGACGGGGCGTTCCCGTAGTCGGCCGCCTCTGCGACGTAGCAGGGGGGAATGCAGGCGTTCATCCCGTGGTCGGCCGCCTCGGCGAGGACTGCCTCGACGTCTCTCCAAGTCGTCTCCGGGCCGAGCACGGTGTGGTCGATGCTGGCGGCGAACGCGTCGCGGTCCATGCCGTCACGGTCTGCGCGACCGGTAAAAGGCGTACCGACCCCGGACGGGAACCGATTCGCGAGCGGTCCCAGCGGGCGAGACGCCCGCGTCAGCTCTCGATCTCGATCTCCGTTCCGGTCATCGCGGCGTCGACGACGACGGGCAGCCGAACGCTGAGGATGCCGTTCTGATACGAGGCATCGATGGCCTCCTCGTCGACGGTCTTCGGGAAGCGGAACCGACGGTGGTAGGTCCGGCGCATGCCGCGCTGTTCGTCCTCGCGTTCGGCGGCGACGTTGAGGACGCCGTCGTCCCACGAGGCCGTGATCTCCTCGGGATCGAACCCGGGGAGCTCTATGGAGAGGACGAACTCGTCCTCCTCCTCGTACAGTTCGTAGTCGTTACCACCGGTTTCGAACAGTCGGTTCGGGAAGTCGAACCCCTGCGTCCACGAACTGGTCGGCGTCGGCAGAGCCATTGCTCATCACCTCGAATGCAGTTAATTATAGGGTAGCGATTCTATATGAATGTTTTGAATCATGTGGATTGTTTGCAATACTATAGCCTGGGGCTAAGGGAGCGGAGGGAGCGGAGGGGGCTGAGGGAGTGAAAAGCGGGCGAGCCGTCGCCGGCCTGGGAACGGTCGCCGCCCGGAAGCGGTCGCCGCGGCCGAACGGTTGGATTCAAGTCCGCCGCAGGGGAAGCGGGTGGTATGCAACCGGGAGATCGCGTCCGCGTCGAGCGCGGGGACGTCACGAACGAGGGCGTACTGCTCCCCTCGACGACTCGCGACCACCTCGTCGTCAAGCTCGACGGGGGGTACAACGTCGGCGTCGACCGCGACGAGGCCGACGTCGAAGTGCTCGAATCGGGCGCCCGCGACGTCGACGACGGGGCCGACGCGGGCGGCGGCGAGGCCTCCGAGATCACCTTCGACGACGACCTGCCGACGGTGTCGCTCATCTCGACCGGCGGGACGATCGCTTCTACGGTCGACTACCGGACCGGCGCGGTCACCGCGCAGTTCGACGCCGAGGACGTGCTTCGGGCCGTGCCCGACCTGGCCGGCCGCGCGAACTACCGCGGGCGCGTCGTCGCCAACATCCTCTCCGAGAACATGGAGCCGTCCATCTGGCGGGAGCTCGCCGAGGCGGTCGCGGAGGAGGTCGCGGCCGGCGCCGACGGCGTCGTCGTGATGCACGGCACCGACACGATGCAGTACTCCGCCTCCGCGCTCTCCTTCATGCTCGACTCGCCCGTTCCGGTCGTGTTCACCGGGAGCCAGCGCTCCGCGGACCGCCCCTCCTCGGACAACGTGATGAACGCGGTGTGCGCGGTCGAGGCCGCGAAGGCCGACCACGCGGAGACGCTCGTCTGCATGCACGCGAGCCCCTCCGACGACGCCTGCGCGCTCCACCGCGGCACCCGCGTCCGGAAGAACCACACCTCCCGCCGCGACGCCTTCGAGACGGTCGGCGCCCGATCGCTCGGCGTCATCGACTACGAGGCCGCGGCCGAGGCGGGCGCCGAGGGCGACGCGGCCGACGCCGCCATCGAGTGGAACCGAGAGCCGCTCCCGCGGGGGAGTGAGGCGAGCGAGGGCGACGGAGACGCGGAGGCCGGCCTCGCGCCCGACCTCGACGGCGACGTGGAGCTCGCGAAGTTCACGCCGGGCATGGACCCGGCCGCGTGGGACTACCTCGACGGCAAGGACGGCGTCGTGATCGAGGGGACTGGTCTCGGCCACGTCCACACCGACCTCGTCCCGCGGATCGCGGAGCTGGTCGAGGACGGCACCGTCGTCGCGATGACGAGCCAGTGCCTCGACGGCCGCGTCTGCGACCGCGTGTACGACACCGGCCGCGACCTGCTCGACGCGGGCGTCGTCGAGGCGGGCGACACCCTCCCCGGCACCGCGAAGGTGAAGCTCATGTGGGCGCTCGCGAACCTGTCGGACCCCGCCGAGGCGATGGCCCGCGACCTCGCCGGCGAGCTCACCGAGGAGTCGCAGCCCTGGCGATGACGGAGTCGGACGGGGAGCCGCCGCGCGCCCCCGGCTCGACGCCCGCCGGACCGACCGTCGTCGTCCGCGAGGCCCGCCCCGCCGACGCCGACGCGGTCGCGGCGTTCACGCGGGACACGTGGGGCGAGCGGCACGAGGACTACCTCCCGCGGGTGTTCCCCGAGTGGGTCGCCGCCGACGACCCGGACCGCGGCACCTTCGTCGCGACGCTTCCGCCCGAGGCGATCGACGGAAGCGACGCGGTCGCGGGGAACGACGACCGCGATCCGGGTGACACCGTGATCGAGGGCGACGGCGCGGGCGCCGCCGCCCCCGGCGAGCCGGAGGCCGTCGTCGGCTGCATCCGGGGCGCCCTGCTCACCGAGTGGGAGGCGTGGGGACAGGGGATCCGCGTCGACCCCGCCGCCCGCGGCTTCGGCGTCGGGACCGCCCTCTCGACCGGCGCGCTCGACTGGGCGCGCGACCGCGGCGCGACGGTCTGCCGGAATATGGTGTTCTCGTGGAACATCGCCGGGCTCGGCCAGTCGCGCGCGGTCGGCTTCGAGCCGGCGACGGAGTTCCGGTTCGCGGAGCCCGAGCCGGCGGCGGACGTCGGCGATCCGGAGACCGCGGCGACTGCCTCCGACTCCGACGGGCTCCGCGTCCTCGACGGTCCGGACCCGAACGCCGCGTGGGCGTTCTGGGCCGACAGCGACGCCCGCGACCACCTCGGCGGGCTCGCGCTCGACGACGGCGAGCCGTGGGCCTGTTCCGAACTCACTCGCGAGCGGCTCCGGGTCGCGGCCGACGACGACCGCCTCCTGGCGGTCGCCGGCGCCGACGCGCTCGCCGGGTTCGCGGTCCGGGCCCGCGTCTCGGAGCGGCCGGGCGACGACGGGGACGACGCCCCCGAGCGCGTCGCCGTGTACGGCGCCGCCGCCTGGCGAGACGTCGACGCGGCGGGCGCGCTTTATAAATCGATCGCCGCGGACGCGGCCGCGGTCGACGCCGACGCCGCGCGCGTGCTGATCCCCGAGACGGTGGAGCACGTGAGCGACACCGGCGCGAACCGGGTGCCGGTCGCCGGCGAGCCCGACTTCGTCATGCGGGCCGACCTCACGGGCGAACTATAAGCGTCGCCCGCCGAACAGGGTATCATGACGCTCCTCTCCGGGGTCGCCCTCCCGTGGTCGCTCCCGCTCACGCTCGTGGTCTACGGGGTCGTCGTCGCCGCCGCGGCGTGGATCTACCGCGACGCGAGGGAGCGCGGGAGCCGCTACGCGCCCCTCTGGGCGGTCGCGACCCTCGCGTTCACCATCGTCCCCGTGCTCGCGTACCTCTACCTCCACCGCGACGCCGGCCCGGCGCGGTGAGCGTCGCGGACCGTTTTTAGGCTCGGGACACAGATCGACGATCGGAATGCCCTCCACCGCTCGCTCCGGTCCGTTGAGCGCGCTCGCTCGGGGTCGCCGCTTCAGGGCGCTCGCGCTCTTCGTCTCGAATCTCCTCCCGCTCGCGGGCGTCGTCGCGCTCGGCTGGAACGCGGCCGCGCTGATGACGCTGTACTGGTTCGAACTCGGAATCGCCTCGCTCTGGGCCCTCGTCCGCGCGCTGTTCGCCGGCCGACCGTCCGAGATCGAGCGCACCGCGCTGATCGCCGGGCCGCTCGCGAGCCGCCGCGCCGCGCTCTCCGTCCCTCGCACGGGAGTTCAGATCCGTCTCTCATCGCTGCTCGTGCTCCCGGTCATCGCTCCGATACTCTGTGCCGTCTGGCTGTTCGTCGGGGGACTCACGGTGGGCGTCGTCGCCGACGGCGGCCTCTCGCCGGACGCGCTCGACACCGTGACCCTCGCGGTCCTCGCCGTCTTCGTCGGCGAGGGAGCGACGACGCTCGCCGAGTACTTCGCCGGCGGCGAGTACCGCGACCACAGCGCGCAGACGGCCGTTCGCGGCGTGTTCGTCCACGCCGGAGCCGTGTTCTTCGCCGCGCTGTTCACCGTCGCGCTCGTCGGTGCGGCGACGCTCGACGGGGACGCGCCGATATCGGCGCTCGATCCCGGCGCGGTCGGCCTCCCCCTCCTGCTCGGCGTGATCGGGTTGAAGGCCGCCGTCGACCTCGCGGGGCTGTACCGCGACCGGCTCGACGCGTTCGACGAGTCGCAGGCGTTGGACCTCGGGTTCTCGTACGACCCGCCGACCACCGACTCGGTCCACAGCTCCCTCGACGGTCCGGTCGATGCGGTCCGTCTCCCCCGGCGCTCGCGGTTCGCCGGGGCGCTCGCGACGGTCTCCGTCCACCCGGGGCTGTGGTGGCTCGCCGCTGTCCCCGCGTTCGTCGCGGCGCTGTTCGCGATCGGCGGCGACTGGACGACCGTCACCGTCCTCTCGGTCGTCGCCGTCGCAGTCCCGCTCTCTCTCGCCGCGGTCGACCACGAGCTCCGGCACGGTCTCGTTGCGTACCGCGCCGGCGACGACGCGCTCGTCGCCCGCGACCGCCTGTTCGGTGCGACGCTGTGGCGCGTCGAGTCGTGGGATGAGACTGGCTTGCGCGTGGAACGGACGTGGCTCGACCGCCGGCTCGGCACCGAGACGGTCGTGATCGAACTCCGCGACGAGGAGCACCGGGTCCCGGGGCTGTCGGACCCGGACACGGTGCTCGCGGTGTTCGATCGGCGCGCCGATCGACCGGACGACTGACTTCGCGTCGCCCTCGGGTCCGCTATCGATATCGATACCCGAACCCGAACGCCTAATTACGCCCGCGGCGGCCGTGGGGACATGGTCGCCACGCTGCCGGACCTCCTGCGACTGCTCGTCGTCCCCGTCTTCGCGTGGGCGGCGCTGCGGGACGTCCGGACCCGACGCCTCCCGAACCGGATCTGGCCGCCGCTGTACGCGTTCGGGGCGCTGCTGTTGGTCTGGGAGGTGGCGTCGATATGGCCGATCGCCGGGATAGAAGAGACGCGGTTCGCCGTCCAGGTCGCGATCAGCCTCCTGTTCGTCGCGCCGCTGGGCTACGCGTTCTGGTTCCTCGGCGCGTTCGGCGGGGCGGACGCGAAGGCGCTGATCGCGCTCGCGATTCTCTTTCCCACCTTCCCGGAGTACGCCGTCGCCGGCGCGGAACTCCCGCTCGTCGAGACCCAGATCGGCGTGTTCTCGCTCACGGTCCTCACGAACACGGTGCTGCTCGGGCTCGCGTACCCCCTCGGCCTCGCCGCGGTGAACCTCGCGCGCGGCGAGCGCTCCGCGAACATGTTCCTCGCCCGCCCGGTGGCGACGGAGTCGCTGTCGGACCGCCACGGTCGGCTCTTCGAGGACGACGACGGGGAGACCCGGAGCGGGCTGGACCTGGACGCGCTCCGGATGTACCTCCGGTGGCGCGGACTGCGGCTCGCCGACGTCCGCGCCGACCCGGGCCGCCTCCGCGACCCGGAGAGCGTGGGCGAGACGTTCGAGCCGACCGACGGCGGGACGCACGTCGGCCCCCTGACCGACGGTGGGACCGCGGCCGACTCGGACGTCGAGGCCGCCTCGCAGTCGGGTCTCGGACCGGCGGCGTTCGACGACCCGTGGGCCGCCGAGCGGTTCCTCGCCGAGATCGACCACGGCGCGTACGGCACCGACGCCGAGACGCTCCGCGGCGGACTGGCGGTCGTCGCCCGGAAGGACCGCGTGCTGGTGTCGCCCGGCATGCCGTTCGTCGTCCCGATGGCGGTCGGGCTGGTCGTCGCGCTGACGCACGGCGACGCGCTGTTCGCGCTGCTCGGCGTCGTCGGACTGGTCTGAGAGAACCCCGCGGGACGGTCGTCGCGCGGCGCCGCCAGCTCCCGGCGCTGTCAGCTCCCGGCCCGGAGGTCCCCGACCGTGAGCACGCGGGTCCCGACGGGCCGTTTCACGAACTCGCCGATCTCTCGGCCGAGCAGTTCGCTGACCCCGCGCTGGGCCGACACGTCGAGGAGGCGCTGATCGATCCGGCCGTCGACGACGACCGTGTGCGGCGCCGTCTCGGCCGCCTCGACCGCGTCGAAGGCGTCGGCGGCGTCGACCTCCGCGAGGACGCCGCGGTCGTCGCCGAGCAAGCGGGCGCGGTCGCTCCCCGAGTCGACGACCTCCTGTACGTGCTCCTCGATCGATCGCGGCTCGTCGTCGACGGGGGCGTCGTCTGACGGTTCGGCCGGCTCCTCGTCGGTCTCCGTCCCCGACCCCTCGTCGGTCTCCGTCATCGGCTCCTCGTCGGTCTCCGTCATCGGCTCCTCGCCGGGTTTCGTCCCCGACCCCTCGCTGGTCTCCGCCCCCGACTCCGCTTCGGCCGTCTCCGCGGACCCGTCGTCCGCCGGTTCGGTGGCCGTCGCCTCGGCGTCGACGACGTCGACCTCGACAGAGTCGGCGCCCCCGTCGTCCCCCGCGGTCGCGGGGTGCTTCTCGACGGCCTCGACCAGGGCGCTCTCCGTCTCGTCGTTGGCCGCACCGGCCACGACGCCGTCGGTCTCCGGACCCTCGGGGTCGGGCGAACCGGGGTCGGAGGCGTCGGGGCCCGGCGTCTCGGACCCGCCGTCCTCCGCGTCGCCGCCGGTCCCTCGACCCGCGTCGTCCTCCCCGACGCCCTCTCGCCCGGCACCGCCGGCGTTCTCGCGTTCCACGTCCCCGGGACCCTCGTCGTCCGCGGCCGCCTCGCGGAGGTTGGGCTCGTCGGCGAGGGTGTCGTACGGGACCTTCCCGCGGAGCGACTCGAAGACGGCGTTGCGGTCGAGGTCCTCGACCGACTCGCCGGGCGGCGCGAACGCGACGTAGTCGACGTCGCCCACCTGCGCGAGTTCGCGGAGGATGAGCTCGCCCCCGCGGTCGCCGTCGAGGAAGGCGGTGACGGTCCGGTCGGCGGTGAGCTCGGCCACCGCGTCCGGGACGTTCGTCCCCTCGACGGCGACCGCGTTCTTAATTCCGCACTCGAGCAGCGTGAGCACGTCCGCGCGCCCCTCGACGACGATGACGGCGTCGGAGTCGCCGACGCGGGGGCCGGCCGGGAGCCCCTCGTAGTCGACGATCCCCTCGACGCGGGCGGCCTCGCGGACCTCCTCGAGGATGTCGTCGCTCGCGAGGCTCGTCTCCTCGAAGCCGCCGGCGATCAGCTCCTTGGCGCGCTCGACGACCTCGCGGCGCTTCGCCGCCCGCACGTCCTCGATGCTCGTCACCTCCACGGAGGCCTGGCAGGGACCGATGCGGTCGATCGTCTCCAAGGCCGCCGCGAGGATCGCCGTCTCGACTTTGTCGAGGCTCGACGCGACGGTGACCTCGCCGAACGACTGCCCGTTCTCGGACTGGACGGAGACGTCGATCCGGCCGACCCGCGACGACTCCTGGAGGTCGCGGAGGTCCAGCTCCTCGCCGAGGAGCCCCTCCGTCTGGCCGAACACCGCGCCGACGACGTCGCTGCGCTCGACGACGCCGTCCGCCGCGATGGTGGCGTGTATCAGGTATTTCTCTGTGTCTTTCATGATGGTGAATGGTGATGATCGGGCGGCGTCGCCGCCCGTGCGCTGTTGTGCGCGTCGCCGAAAATAGTTATCGCACCCGCCTCCGTCGAGGCCCTTTGAAGAAATATATTCTACAAAAGCCAATATCGAACTCTTTTGGTAAGATTTATCCGTTCAAAGTAGTTATAGTTCGACATGAGGAGACCTCGGAGAGATATCGTGTGGATTCCGACGTTCGCACTGCTCGTCGCGTTCGCGGTGCCGTGGCCGCTGTGGGGCGTCGACCGCGTCGTCGCCGGGCTGCCGGTGTGGATCTGGTGGCACGTCGCGTGGCTCGGCCTGTGTACGGTCCTGTTCTCCCGGTTCGCTCGGAGCGGCGCGTGGGAGCGCGGGATGGGGCTCCGCCCCGGCGGAGACGGCGACGACCGGGCCGCGGGCGGCGACGCGGGGGCCCCCGCCGCCGGGGGTGAGCGGCCGTGACGCTCGGGCTCTCGCTCGGGATCGTCGTCGGCTACCTCTTCCTCGCGCTCGCGGTGGGCCTCGTCGCCTACCGCGTCTCCGAGACGACGGCCGAGGACTACTACCTGGCCAGCCGGTCGATCGGGACGGTGGTCCTGCTTTTCACCACCTTCGCCACGCTGCTGTCGGCGTTCACCTTCTTCGGCGGCCCGAACCTCGCGTTCGCCGCCGGCCCGGAGTGGCTGATCGTGATGGGGACGCTGGACGGCGTGCTGTTCGCGGTGCTGTGGTACGCGATCGGCTACAAGCAGTGGCTGATCGGGAACCGCAACGGCTACGTGACGCTCGGGGAGATGCTCGGCGACCGCTTCGGCTCGACGGGCCTCCGCGCGCTCGTCGCCGGCGTGAGCCTCCTCTGGCTGTTCCCGTACGTCATGCTCCAGCAGATGGGCGCCGGCGAGGCGCTCGTCGGGCTCACGAACGGCGTCGTCCCCTACTGGGGCGGCGCGGCGCTCATCACGGCGTTCATGATCCTCTACGTCGTCCTCGCCGGGATGCGCGGGGTCGCGTGGACGGACACGATTCAGGGGCTGTTCATGCTCTCCGTCGTCTGGGTCGCCGCGGTCTGGGTGGTATCCGCCGTCGGCGGCGTCGGCGCGGCCACCGGCGCGATGCTCGACGCTCGGCCCGACTTCGGGTCGTTCGGCGGCGGGACCTACTCCGTCGGGTTCATCGTCTCCACGGCGATCACCATCGCGTTCGGCGTGACGATGTTCCCGCAGATCAACCAGCGGTTCTTCGTCGCGAAGTCGGGCGAGACGCTGAAGCGGTCGTTCGCGCTGTGGCCCGTGCTCGTCCTCCTGCTGTTCGTCCCCGCGTTCATGCTCGGCGCGTGGGCGGCCGGGATGCCGGTCGACGTGCCGGAGGGCGCGAACGTGCTCCCGGTCGTGCTGAACGAGTACACGCCGGCGTGGTTCGCGGCGCTCGTGATCGCCGGCGCGATGGCCGCGATGATGTCCTCGTCGGACTCGATGCTCCTCTCGGGGTCGTCGTACTTCACCCGGGACCTCTACCGGCCCGTCGTCAACGCCGACGCCTCCGAGCGACGCGAGGCGTGGGTCGCCCGGATCGGCGTCGCCGCCTTCGCGCTGCTGGCGTTCGCCGCGAGCCTCTTCCGGCCCGGCACCCTGATCGAGGTCGGCAGCACCGCCTTCTCCGGGTTCGCGCTGCTCGCCCTCCCGGTTATCTGCGCGCTCTACTGGGAGCGGACCACCCGCACCGGGATGATCGTCGGCGTGCTCGTCCCGCAGCTCGCGTACCTCGCGGTGGTGCTGTCGGCGGTCGTCGGCTTCGTCCCGACGCTCCCCCGCACAGTCGCCGGCGGGTGGGACGTCGCGCTCGGGCTGATGGCGCTCTCGGCGCTCCTCACCGTCGGCGTCTCGCTCCTCACCGCGCCCAGCGCGGAGGGCGACGCCTCGCGGTTCGCGGTCGCCGGGGACTGAGTCCGATCGGGGAGAAAGAGCGCGCGGCGGCCGGCTACTCGGACGCCTCCGACTTCTGCACCTTTGAGACGACGACGTCCCAGTCGGGGTGGTCGGGCCCGTTCCGGCAGTCCCACCCGCCTTCGACGTCGACGCCCTCGTCGTGCGCCTCGCGGAGCAGCGTCTGCAGTTCGTCGCGGAACTCCGCCTCAGCCGTCGGCGCGTCGTCGCCGGTGCTCATGCGGGTCGCGCCCCGTCGCGTTCGACGGGCGAGGCCGTCGCCCGATCGGATCGCGTCAGAGGCGTTCCCGGTTCCGGACCGAAAACAAACGGATCGAGGGTAGCGCCGCTTTCACTAACATACATGCGTGGATCGAACCGCCCGAGTCGGTTCAACTACACTACTGATAGTACAGTAGCTATTTATAATGACGGGCCGTCGGCGGCGCGGCGTGGGGCTCGCAGACGCGTCCCGCGATCACCCGAACCCTGATATACCAAGCTCTCCTTCTTTAAGGGGCAATCAAGAACGGATCACCGGAGCCAACTGATGAGTGTAATCGTGGAGTTCCGCGTCCCGTCCGGCGATTTCGAACTCGGTCAGATCCTCTCCGTCGAAGAGGACTCCACCGTCGAGCTCGAGACGCTCGTCCCGCTCGGCGAGACCTCGGTCCCGCTGTTCTGGGTCCGCAACTCCACCCGCGAGTCGTTCGTCGAGAGCGTCCAGCGGCACTCGTCGGTCGAGGAGGCCACGCCGGTCGACGCGTTCGAGGACCGGACGCTGTTCACCCTCGACTGGAACGCGAACCAGGACCGCCTCGTCAGCGCCGTGCAGGCGAACGACGGACAGATGTTGAGCGCCGTCGGGTCGGCGGCGTCGTGGACGTTCGAGGTTCGGTTCCCGACCCACGAGGCGCTCAGCGCCTTCTCGACCAGCTGCGGGGACGCCGGGATCGATCCGGAGGTCACCCGCGTCTACAACCCGTCGGATCCGGACGTGCAGCCGTGGTACGGACTCACCAAGCCGCAGCTCGAAGCGCTCACGCTCGCGATCGAGATGGGGTATTACGACATCCCGCGCGGCTGTACGACGAAGGAACTCGCCGACGAGCTGGGCATCTCCGACCAGGCCGTCACCGAACGACTCCGGCGCGCGATCACGGCACTGGTCACTTACACACTCCCGATCGACGGCGAGAGCCGGTGATACCGGTCGCCGAAAGTCAAAAGACCGTTTGCCACCGACTGCGGGTATGAACGAGCCCGGCACCGAGGGCGCGCTGTTGGACCAGGAAGCGCTCCACGATCGGCTCGACGACGCGCCCGGGTGGCTGCGGGAGCACTACCGGACCTTCCGCGAGTCGATGCTCGGCGAGCGCGACGGCTCGCCGTTCCCCTGCTACTTCGGCATCGAAGTCGAGCGCGAGGGCGACCTGCTGTACGCCGCCTGCGAGTCGACGACCGACCCCGCCGCGCTCCTCCGGTTCCGCGACGTCCTCTTGGAGTACCTCGACACCTACGAGGACCACGCCGACCGCGCTCCCCTCGCCGTCTTCTTCCGACCGCCCGACGGCGACCGGGGCGAGGCGCACTACCACGAGCGGCTGTGGCACGTCCTCGAGTTCCTCCACGTCCACGACCCGGAGCCGTGGCCGGAGGAGATCCCGACGGACCCTGACACCCCGCGCTGGGAGTTCTGTTTCGGCGGCGAGCCGCTGTTTCCGACCTCCCGAGCGCCCTTCTACGACGAGCGGAAGAGCCGCTACTCGCCCGTCGGGCTGGAGATCACCGTCCAGCCGCGCGCCGTCTTCGAGGGGATCACCGCCGACACGGAGGCCGGCGAACAGGCGCGGGAGGCGATCCGCGGGCGCATGGAGGAGTACGACGGCGTCTGTCCCCACGCCGACCTCGGCGACTGGGGCGTCGAGGGCGACCGCGAGTGGACGCAGTACCTGTTCCGCGAGGACGACGCGGCGAGCCCCGACGCCTGTCCGCTGACGCCGACCCGGGAGCACCCGAAAGCGCCCGAGGCGCTGCTGGAACCGGGCGCCTGGCGCCGGTTCGCGGAGTCGCCGCCCTCGGAGAGCGCCTCCGGGTCCGACGCGGACGCGGCCGTCACCTCGGGGCTCGACGATGACTGAGGCGGACGTCGCCGACTCGGCCCGCTCGGAGGGCGGCTCCGCGCCCCCCGACGACGCGGTCCTCCTGCTGATCGACTTCCAGGTCGGCTTCGACGAGCCGGGGTGGGGCGAGCGCAACAACCCCGACGCGGAGGCGGTCGCGGGCGCGCTCCTCGACCGGTGGCGCGCGGCCGACCGCCCGGTCGCGCACGTCCGACACGCCTCGACGGAGCCGGACTCGCCGCTCCGCCCCGACGCCCCGGGGTTCGCGTGGAAGTCAGAGACGGCGCCCGCCGAGGGCGAACCGACCTTCGAGAAGTCGGTCAACGGCGCGTTCCTCGACTCGGGGCTCGACGCGTGGCTCCGCGAGACGGACCACGAGTCGCTCGTCGTCTGCGGGCTCACCACCGACCACTGCGTCTCGACGACGACCCGCGAGGCCGAGAACCGCGGCTACGACGTGCGCGTCGTCGCCGACGCGACGGCGACCCACGCCCGCGAGGGGTACGACGGAGAGGCGATCGGCGCCGACACGTCCCACCGCGTCGCGCTCGCGCATCTCGACGGGGAGTTCGCGACCGTCGTCGAGGCCGAGGACCTCCGATAGGCTCCGCCCCGTCAGTTTCCGGTCGGTTCCGATCCGGTCAGTCGTCCGCGGTCCCCGCGGCCCCGCCCTCGCCGTCGTCTCTCGCGCGGTCCGCGGCGTTCGCGAACATCCCCCGCCGCGTCGTGTACGCGAAGTACGCGCCCAGCCCGAGGAACCCGACGACGTTCGAGACGGCGACCGCCCAGAACACGGCCTCGACGCCCCAGCCGAGTCCCGGCGCGACGGCGACGCCGAACGCCCCGAACGTCGCCGTCGCGGGCACGGCGGCGACCGCGATCGGGAACCGGATCCCCCAGTACTTGAGAACGTCGGCGGCGAGCGAGGTCCGGGTGCGCGAGGCGCCGTTGAATCCGGCGAGCAGCGTGTAGGTCCCGCCGAGCGCCCAGTAGGAGACCGCGAGCAGCCGCAGGTACAGCACTGCGAGCGACCGTCCACCCGGCGTGAGGTCGGGGGCGAGGAGGTCGACGACCCCGCCGGCGACCGCGAACTGGACGGCGCCGAGCGCGAGGAACGCGCCGACGATTATCCCGGTTCCGACCGTCGCGGTGCGTCGGGCGCGGCGCGGGGCGTCCGCGCCGAGGTTCTGGCCGATCATCGACTGAGCGGCCTGTTGGGTCCCGAGCGCGGGGACGACCGCGAGGGTCGCGACGCGCGCGCCGACCGTGTACGCCGCGACCCCGGCCGCGCCGCCGGCGACCGCGACGAGGCTCACGACCAGCACGCGCACCAGTTCGGTCGCGCCGCGCTGGCCGCCCAGCAGGAGCCCGACGGAAACGATCTCGCGGAGGTCGCCGGCGTCGACGGCGAGGGCGTCTCGGGTGAGCCGGAACGTGTCGCGACCGATCCCGGCCGCGTACGCGAGGACGTGAACCAGCCCGGCGACGCCCGCGAGCACCGTTCCGAGCGCCGCGCCCTCGACGCCGAGCGCGGGGAGTGGGCCGAGCCCGAATATCAGCGTCGGCGCCGCGACGAGGTTGACGAGGACGCTCGCGACGCTCACGTTGAGGACGGCCCGTGTGTCGCCGTAGGCGGTGAAGCAGTTCTCGACGGTGTCGCCCACCGCGCCGACCGGGAGGACCGCGGCGATTATCGCGAGGTAGGCGGCCGTGGTGCCGGCGAGCGCTGGGTCGGCCCCGAGGAACCGCACCAGCTCCTCGGCGTAGAGGGCGACGGGGACCGCGACGGCCGCCGTGACCGCGAGGGCGACGAGGCCGCCGTTGACCGCGACGCGACGGGCCCCCGCGTCGTCACCGCCGCCGGCCCGCTGTGCGACGAGGAGCTGCGTGCCGACCGCGGCGACGACGACGACCGCGCCGAGGAGCGACTGGATCGGGAGGCTGAGCCCGACAGCCGCGACCGCGTCCTCGCTCACGCGGCCGAGCCAGAACGTGTCGACGAGGGCGTTGGCGACGTAAACGAGGTTCTGCGCGACGAGCGGGGCCGCGAGCAGCAGGAGCACCCGCCCCACCGGCCCGTCGGTGATCGCCTCATTGTCGACGTCGAACATCGGATAGTTCCGTATCTGGGGCCTCTAATAAAACGCTATTGGTGTCGGATACGATACGTTTTGTCCCCGGGTGAGCGGTGGTGAACTCGTCGGTGTGATCCTCACGTTTTTGCACTCGGCCGCCGTGGTTCGGGTATGCAACGCGGCCGTCGAAAGCCGGACTGGCTGAAGTCGCGGCCACCGTCCGGGTCCCGGTTCACGGAGATCAAGGAGCGCCTCCGCGAGCGCGACCTCCACACCGTCTGCGAGGAGGCCAACTGCCCGAACATGGGCGAGTGCTGGTCCGGCCGCGACGGCCCCGGCACCGCGACGTTCATGCTCATGGGCGACCGCTGCTCGCGGGGCTGTAACTTCTGTGACGTCGCGACGGGCGGGATGGAGCCGCTAGACCCCGAGGAGCCGGAGAACGTCGCCGAGGCCGTCACCGAGATCGGGCTCGACTACGTCGTCTTGACCTCCGTCGACCGCGACGACTTAGCGGACGGCGGCTCGGCGCACTTCGCCGAGACGATCCGCCAGATCAAGCGACGGGATCCGGAGGTCCTCGTCGAGACGCTGATCCCCGACTTCCAGGGGGACCCGGCGGCGATCGACCGGATCGTCGACGCGGGGCCGGACGTGCTCGCGCACAACGTCGAGACGGTCGAGCGCCTCCAGTGGCCCGTTCGCGACCGCCGCGCCGACTACGAGCAGTCGCTCGCGGTGCTCGACCGCGTCGACCGAACGTCCGACGTGCACACGAAGACGAGCCTCATGCTCGGGGTCGGCGAGTACGCCCACGAGGTGTACCGGACGCTCGGCGACCTCAGCGAGGTCGGCGTCGACGTCGTCACCTTCGGGCAGTACCTCCGGCCGTCGCGCTCGCACCTCGACGTGTTCGACTACGTCCACCCGGACGCCTTCGAGACGTGGCGCGCGGTCGCGGAGGAGGAGTTCGACTTCCTCTACTGCGCCTCGGGGCCGATGGTCCGCTCGTCGTACAAGGCCGGCGAGCTGTTCGTCGAGGCGCTGCTCCGCGAGGGCCGCTCGCCCGAGGACGCCCGGCGGCACGCGCGCGCCGCCGGTGGCGACTGATCGAGACGACCCGACCGACGGACGCACCCGAACGACCGGTTCTTCGCTCCGGAACGACCCCCGAGCGAGCCGCGCCCGTCTCCCTCTGAACCGGCCGGCCTGCGAGGCCAGAGGTCCCCGATAGCGATACTGTCTAAAATTCGGCACGATCGACGCGAAACGCGCCCCGAGCGCCGGTAGAAGTTATATACCTTATATGAGAGTTATTGACAGGACTTGTGTAGGAGTTGACAGGGATATACTTATCAGAGAGGGGTCTATATGAGTGGGTATGTCATACCACAAACGACGGCGTGACGTGTTGAAGACTGTCGGTGTCGCTGGCGCGGTCGGACTCGCCGGCTGTGCGGGCGGGGACGGCGGCGACGGGAGCGACGGCGGAGACGGCGGCGACGGCGACGACGGCGACGACGGGATGGACGGCGACGATGGCAGCGATGGCAGCGATGGCGGAGACGGGGGCGACGGTGGCAGCGGCAGTCCGGATCTGCTCGTCGTCATCGGGTACCCGGAGAGCGGAATTCAGCTGTTCCGCGACTATTACGCCGCGTCCGACGGGGCGGAGGACATCCTCATCCCCGACGGGCTTCAGGACCCATCGTTACCCGGGCAGGTCGGCAACGACATGAACAACGTCACCGGGACCGCGCCGGCGGCCGGCGGGCCGAACCAGGAGGCGTTCGCGAGCCTGTATCAGGACACGTACGACGAGACGCCCGGCGTGTTCACCTCGCAGTCGTACGACTCCGCGGCGGCGCTGATCCTGGCGAACGTCGCGGCGGGGGAGAACAACGGGACCGCGATCCGCGACCAGCTCCGTCGCATCGCCAACCCCGACGGCACCGCGTACGGGCCCGGGGAGTTCATCGCCGCCGTCGAGGCGGCCGCGAACGGCGAGAACATCAACTACCAGGGCGCGTCGAGCGCGGTCAACTTCGATCAGAACGGCGACCCGGCGTCGGCGGCCTACCAGATCTGGGAGTTCGCCGGACAGGGCGCTGACTCCGTCGACGTCCAGGAGACGCAGAACTTCGAGGGCGAGAACCCCGACGGGGCGGGTCCCTCCGCCGACTCGTCGCCGGGCGGGTTCGGTCGCGAAGTGAGCGTCGGAATCCTGCTGCCCGAGACCGGCGACCTGGCGTCGACGGGTCAGCCGATGATCCGCGCGGCCGAGATCCCGGCCCAGCAGGTGAACGAGTCCGATCTCGACCTCACCGTGAACGCCCAGTTCGAGGACACGAACACCTCCCCTGACCAGGGGATCACCGGAGCCGAGTCACTGATCAGTTCGGGGGTTCCCGCCGTGTGCGGAACCGCCTCTTCCGGCGTGAACGTCCCGGTCTGTACGGAGACGCTCATCCCGAACGAGGTCGTCGGCTGCTCGCCGTCCAGTACCGCGCTGTCGGTGACGAACCTCGAGGACGACGACTACATCTTCCGGACCGCTCCGAGCGACCAGCTCCAGGGCCGGGTCATGGCGCAGGTCGCCTCCGAGCGGATCGGCGCCTCGACCGCCGCGACGCTGTACGTCAACAACGACTACGGCCAGCAGCTCTCCAACCGGTTCAGCAGCGTGTTCGAGGACACCTTCGACGGCGAGGTGTACGACCAGATCAGCTTCAACATCGGATCGTCGTCGTACTCCAACGTCGTCGAACAGGCGCTCACCAGCGGGAACTGACCGCGATCGGAACCGACGCGTCACCGAGTGGCCGGCCGAGCGCTCTCGTTTTTTCAGACGACCCGACCGAGAAGCGGCGCGGTTCGCACGCGCAACGCTCTCGCGAGCGACGCGACGCTTCCGCGCCTTCCGATCCGTCTCAGAAAAAACAGTCCGCGGACCGACGGTCGGGACGCGACGGGACCGACTACCCGCCAAGGAACTCCCGGCGGACCTCCTCGTCGTTCAGCAGCGCGGTCCCCTCGTCCTCGAACCGGTTCTGCCCGTTCGCGAGCACGTAGCCGCGGTCGCAGCGTCGGAGCGCCTCCTTGGCG
Source organism: Halorubrum sp. Eb13 (assembly GCF_002252895.1). NCBI lineage: Archaea > Methanobacteriati > Methanobacteriota > Halobacteria > Halobacteriales > Haloferacaceae > Halorubrum > Halorubrum sp. Eb13. The sequence goes on from NZ_NHPE01000058.1 coordinate 50,617, forward strand.
TTCTGCTCGACCATCAGGACCGCCGTGCCCGTCTCGTTGATCTCGTCGATCTTGTCGAACATCTCGTCGACGAGGTCGGGCGCGAGCCCCGCGCTCGGCTCGTCGAGCAGCAGGAGCTCGGGGTCGAGCATCAGCGCCCGCCCCATCGCGAGCATCTGTCGCTGACCGCCGCTCAGCGTTCCGGCCCGCTGGTGTTTCCGCTCTTCGAGGATCGGGAACCGGTCGTACACCATCCTGAGCTCTTCTTGGGGGACCTCGTCGAGGATGTACGCGCCCATCTCTAAGTTCTCCTCGACATCGAGCTCCGCGAAGACGTTCTCGCTCTGGGGAACGTACCCCAACCCCTTGTGGATCACGTCCTCGGGCTTCGTCCCGCTGATGTCCTCGTCGTCGAACGTCACCGTGCCGCCCATATGCGTCGTCAGTCCGAACACCGACTTCATCACGGTCGACTTGCCGGCCCCGTTCGGGCCGACGATGGTGACGTACTCCTCGCCGTCGACGTCGAGGTCGACGTCGGTGAGGATCTGGAGGTCGCCGTAGCCGGCGTCCAACTCGCGGACCTCGAGCAAGCTCATACCTCTCCCCCGAGGTACGCCTCGATGACCTCCTCGCTCTCTTTGATCTCCGTCGGCGTCCCGTCTTTCAGGATCCGCCCCTGGTGCATGACGATGACCCGCTCGCAGTTGTTCATGATGAGGTCCATGTCGTGTTCCACGATGAGGAAGGTGTACCCGCGATCGCGCAGCTCGTGGATGTGCTCGAGCAGCCGCTTCTCGAGCGTCGGGTTGACGCCCGCGAACGGCTCGTCGAGGAGCAGCACGTCGGGGTCGGTCAGGAGCGCCCGCGCCATCTCCAGCAGCTTCCGCTGGCCGCCGGAGAGGTTGCCGGCGTACTCCTGTGCGAGGTGGTCGATCTCGAAGAAGTCGAGCACCTCCCAGACGCGTTCGAGCTGCTCGGTCTCCTGCTCGCGTACCGAGCCGCGAGTGACCGGCATGACCGACCGCCACAGCGACTCGCCGACCTGTCCCTTCGGCGCGAGCATCATGTTCTCGAGGACCGTCATCTCCTCCAGCTCACGGGCGATCTGGAACGTCCGCGCGAGCCCGCGGTTCGCGATCTCGTGCGGCTGCAGGCCCGTGATGTCCTCGCCGTTGAACAGGACCGTTCCCTCGGTGGGGTCGAGCATCCCCGTGATGAGGTTGAACGTCGTCGACTTTCCGGCGCCGTTCGGTCCGATGAGTCCGGTGAGCGTCCCCTCCTCCACGTCGAAGCTGACGTCGTCGACGGCGGTGATCCCGCCGAATTCCTTCCGGAGCCCTTCGACTTCGAGGGGCGCGTACCGGCCGCCGTCGTCCCCGCTCGGGACGTCGGCCTCGCTGCCCATCACCTCGGTCAGATCGGCGTCCGGCGACGACCCGTCGCCGGCGGGGTCGCCCGCCTCGGACGACTCCGCTCTGTCCATTGCCCCCGCTTCTTCGACCGAATTCGACTCGCTCGCGGCGGATTCGTCGGTCTCGCTCATCGCTCCTCACCCCCGTCGGCGGCCGCCGGCTTCTCGCTCGGGGTGCCGCTTCCCGGCCGGGCGAGGTCGACGCTCGACGCGGTCTCCTTGCGGTGGCCGAGCAGCCCCTCCGGCCGGTTGTGCATCAGCCAGATCAGCACCACGCCCATGATCACCAGCCGCAGCTGGCTGACGCTGTCGAGCGTGTACAGGACGAACGGCATCGGGTCGAGCGAGGCGAACCCCGCCATCGCCTCGCCGAAGTTCCGCGGGGCGTTGCCCAGTTCGAATGCCGTCTCCACGAGATTCTTGACGTACCGGGGGCCTTGGTACAACACGCCGGCGAAGATCGCGCCGCCGAGGAAGCTCCCGGTGTTCGATCCCGCGCCGCCGATGATCAGTGCGATCCAGATAAAGAAGGTGATGTTCGGTCGGAACGACGGCGGCGTGACACTCCCGCGGGCAGAGTACCAGAGGATCCCGCCGAGCCCCATCAGCGCGGTCCCGAGTACGAACGCCGTGAGCTTGAACCGGTCGGTGTCTTTCCCCAGCGCGTTCGCGACGTCCTCGTCCTCGCGGATCGCCTTCAAAACGCGTCCGAACGGCGACTTCCCGGTGCGGGAGAGCAGTAGGTAAAACAGCCCGACGCCGATGAGAAGCAGGATCCCGTAGAGGAGTCCGTCGAGCACCGGCTTGGGGTTGTTCGAAATGAATTTCGCCTGAACGAACGAGACGAAGCCGAGGTACGGCTCCCAGAGGAACAGGCCCCGAAGCAGTGCCTCGAGCGGGTTCGTGTAGTTCAAGATGAGTCCGCCTCCGCCGCCGAGGCCGACCGTGTCGGCCGTCGGGTCGAAGGTGAACAGCCAGAGATCGATGGTGTCCGGTACCGTGAACGTCTGGAACGTCCGCGACATCATCGTGAACCGGATGATCTCCGAGAACGCCACCGTGACGATCGCGAGGTAGTCGGCTCGGAGTCGGAGCGCGGGCAGCGCCACGAGAAGCCCGAACAGGCCCGCCATCACCACGCCGGCGGTGACGCCGACGAACAGCGGGAGTCCGAACCCGCCGACCTGCGCGGCGCCCCCCGCCACCGGCGGCTTCGAGACCAGCGCAGTCGTGTAGATACCGATTCCCATGAAGCCGACGATACCGATGTTGAACAGTCCGGTGTACCCCCAGTGGAGGTTCAACGCCAGCGCGAGCATGCCGAACACGCCGATGTAGAACGTGAGGTTCGCGATCGAATTCAGCTGTCCCCGGAGCCCGTATCCGAACGCGACTCCGGCGACGATGTACGCCAGGTAGAGGGCGCCGAGGACGGCGAGGACGAGCGTCACGTCCCGCTCGAAGAGCCCCTCGAACCGCCCGCGGAGGTCGTTGACACTCATGCCGTCGTCCTCCCGCTGAAGATGCCTTCAGGCTTGAACAGTAGGATCACGATCATCACCAGGAACGCGGCCGCACGGCCGAACGCCGATGGTATCCAGATCACGGAGACGGAAGCGGTCAGTCCGATGATGATCCCGCCGCCGATCGCGCCGTAGATCGATCCGATTCCGCCGAGGATGACCGCGGCGAACACGAGCAGCAGCAGCAGCCATCCGTCGTTGAAGCCGAGCGTCCCCTTCCAGAGGATGAACATGTACCCCGCGACGCCCGTGAGCCCGGCGCCGACGATCCACGTCGTGCGGATGACCTGTTCGGTCGGGATCCCGGTGATCCGCGCGAGGTCCTCGTTGTCGGACATCGCGCGCATCGCCTTCCCGAGCTTCGTCCGCTGGAGCAGCAGGTGAACCCCCAGCATGAGGCCGCCCGCGACGACCACGAGCGCGGCGTCGTGGGCCGTCACCCGGAACGTCCCGTCGATCGCCGGCACGCTCACGCGCGGGACCGACCCCGCCGCCGTCGTTCCCCGGACGCCGGCCCCGAAAACGAACTGGAGCAGGTACCGGAGCGCGAACGCGACGCCGATGCTGGTGATCAGCAGCGCGATACCGCTCTCGTCGCGGATCGGCCGGTAGACGAACCGGTCGATCAGCAGCGCGAGCGCGATCGTGGCGACGCCGGCGACGAGGGCCCCGACGACGACGGCGACCGGCGCGGTCGTGACCCCGATGCCGAGCGCACCGCCGAACACCGACCCGCCCGCGCCGACGAGCAGGAGCGCGCCGACGCTGTTCTCGCCGATCCCGGCGATGAGGTAGCTGGTCGCCATCCCGGCGAACGCCCCGCTGGTCAGGTAGTCGCCGTGCGCGAAGTTCGCGAAGTTGAGAATGCTGTACGTCATCGAGAGTCCGATACCCGCCAGACCGATGATCAGCCCCCGGAGTAACCCGTCCCAGATCAGGGACGCGAGGCTGCTGATCTGGATCCCCCCAGTCAGGAGCCCGGACACGAGCGACCACGCCATCCACAGGGCCACGAGCAGGACCCCGATGGCGAGCGGTTCCTCGCTGAGGGTTCGGCGGTATCGGACGTACGTTTCAGAGACACTCACGTGATAACACTCCTCATCATAGCGTATGAATCAACCTATAAGACGTTTTCTACCCAAAACCGGCCGACGTATGCCGTGTTTAGACACATAAGTAGTGTCTGAGGAATATAACCACGTGCACGATCGACTCCCGCAGACGCGGCCCCCTCGACCGGTCACCGCGGGCCCATCGGTCACCGATAGTCGAGGCAGCGACGGAAAACGGTGTGAACGCGGCGAGAAAGACGGTGTGAACGCGAAGCGAAAAACGGTGTGAACGCGGCGAGAAAGACGGTGTCAACGCGGCGAGGCCGACCCGATGGTCGAAGGGGCCGCCTCTCGACCGCGGGCTTCCTCTCGGCTCGTCGCCCGATGCGCCCTGAGTCAGTACCCCTGCGCATTGCCGTCCTTCCGGGGCTCGGTGGCGGCCGAGAGGACCCCGTCCTCGTTGCGGACGATCTGCGCGCCGCCGAACTGGACCGGCGAGAGCGTTCTGACGTCGTGGTCCTTCCGAACCAGCTTCGCGGTGACGTCGTCGTCGAAGTGCGGCTCGACGCCCAACTCGCCGCTCTCGCGGTACCGCCACCGCGGCTCGTCGAGGGCGCGCTGGAGCGGCATGTCGTAGTCGACGACGTTCGATATCACCTGCACGTGCCCCTGTGGCTGCATATACCCGCCCATCACGCCGAAGGCGGCCCAGTCGTCCTCGCCGAGGCGAACGATCGCGGGGACCAGCGTGTGGAACGGGCGCTTACCGGGTTCGAGGCTGTTCGGGTGCTCGGGGTCGAGCGAGAAGGACGCGCCGCGGTTCTGGAGGGCGATCCCCGTCTCGCCCGCGACGAGCCCGGAGCCGAAGCCGGCGAACCGCGAGTTGATGTAGGAGACGACGTTCCCCTCGTCGTCGGCGACGGTGAGCAGCACCGTGTCGGCGTCCTCGGCGTCGGCGTTCGGTACGCCGAACGAGACGTCGTGGTCGGCCGTGGGCCCGACGCCGGCCGCCCGCTCCGCCGCCCAGTCGGCCGACCCGAGCGGCGGGATCTCCTCGTACTCGGGGTCGGCGATGTAACGGTGGCCGTCGTGAAAGGCCAGCTTCAACGCCTCGGCGAAGTAGTGGACGCGGTCGGCGGTGTCGTAGCCGTGCTCGCCGGCGCCGAGCTCGCTCGCGATGTTGAGCGCCTCCAACGCGATGAGCCCCTGGTTGTTCGGCGGGAGCTCGTACACCTCGGCGCCGTTGTACGTCGTCGAGATCGGGTCGGGCCACTCGACCTCGAAGTCGGCGAGGTCGTCCACGGTCATGAACCCGCCCTGCGACTGGATCTCCCCGGCGATCTCCTCGGCGATCTCCCCCTCGTACACCACGTCTGCGCCGTGCTCCGCGACCTTCTCCATCGACTCGCCGAGCCGCGGGAGCGTGACCGTCTCGCCGACCGCGGGCGCCTCGCCGTCGAACAGGAACGCCTCCCGGGCGTGGTCGTCGGTGAACAGCTCCTCGGCGCCGGCCCAGTAGGACGCGATGACCTCGGAGACGGGGTACCCCTCGGTGGCGTATCGGATGGCCGGTTCGAGGGCGTCGGCGAGGGTGAGCCGCCCGAGCTCCTCGATCGTCGCCTCCCAGCCCCGGGCCGTGCCCGGAACCGTGACCGCGTGGGGACCGTAGAACGGCATGCCGGCCTCGTCGGTGTCGTCGACCGCGTAGCCGCCGTCGTCGGGGTAGTACGAGGAGACGTCGTCGGTCTCCCGCAGCGAGTCGCGGACGTTCTCGATCGTCGCGTCGGCGGGCGCGCCGCCGCAGGCGCGCATCGATCCCACCTCGCCGTCGGCCGTTCGGTACAGCGCGAAGACGTCGCCGCCGAGCCCCGTCGACGTCGGCTCGACGACGTTGAGCGCGGCCGCCGTCGCCACCGCCGCGTCGAACGCGTTCCCGCCCTCGCGAAGCGTTTCGATCCCGGCCTGGCTGGCGAGGGGCTGGCTGGTGGCGACGACGCCGCGCTGACCGTACACCGTCGATCGGCGAGAAGTGAACCGGTCCAAGTCTGGTTCCACACCCTCGATCCGGCGCCCCACATTATAAACGTCGGACCGGATCTATTCGGTCGAATCGCCACCAGCCACGCGATTCCGCACCTGGCTCCCTCGTCCTCGCGGGGCGTCCCCTATGTTTTCCTCCCGGACGAGGGTCCGTTTCGCTGTCACACGTCCCTCACACCCTCGATGATCGTTCGTGTCAATACCGCTTATCGAAACAGAACCGGCGGATTACTGAACGGACGGTGGTTTGCGATAAAGAATAGAATGGTTTTTAACAGACGACGCGTACGTGTGGGTATGTCTCATTCCGACAACGGACAGACGCGATCGGCAACGACTCGCCGACGAGTTCTCGCCGCGATGGGCGGCGCGAGCGTCGTCGGTCTGGCGGGCTGCGTCGGCGGCGACGGCGGCGACGGCGGCGACGGATCCGACGGCGGTGACGGCGGCGACGGCACGAACGAGTTCGTCGCCTCGGCCGCCGCGAATCCGGGCACGTTCGACCCGACGATCATCACCGACGCGACCTCCAACTCCGTCGTCGGAACGATGGCGTACGAGCGACTGGTCGCACTGACCTTCGACTACTCCGAGATCCGCGGCGAGCTCGCCTCCGAGTACGAGCAGGTCGACGACACCACCTTCCGGTTCCAGCTCCGCGAGGGCGTCACGTTCCACAACGGCGACGAGTTCACCGCGGAGGACGTCGCGTTCTCCATCAACCGGACGAGCGGCACGACCAACGACGCCGACGTCTCGTTCATCGAGAACGTCGAGATCCTCGGCGACTACGAGGTCGAGATCACGTCGAGCGACCCGCACGCGCCCTTCTTGAACGACCTCGCCGCGGTCCCGATCCTCACGAGCAAGACGGACGCGATCAGCGAGAACCCGGAGCAGGACGAGCACGACTTCACCGAGCAGACCCTCGGGACCGGCCCGTGGGAGCTAGAGGAGTTCTCGGCCGAGGACCGCGCCGTCCTCGTCCCCTACGAGGACTACTGGTACGACGGCGACGAGTACCCCGGCACGGCGCCGTGGGACCAGGTCACGTTCCGGGTCATCCCGGAGCAGGTCTCTCAGGAGGAGGCGATGGCCGCCGGCGAGCTCGACATGATCGACAACGCGGCCCCGTTCGAGCTCGACCAGTGGGAGAACCAGACCGGCGAGGTCGTCACCGGCAGCGCCGTCGGGTTCGACTTCATCTCGTACCCGGTCAACCAGAGCCCGTTCACGAACGAGAAGCTCCGGCGCGGGATGACCCGTCTCCTCCCGAAGTCGGACGTCATCGAGGCCGTCTTCGGCGGCTACGCGACCGAGCTCGCGGCCCCGATCAGCCCCGGTCTCGGCGCGTTCTGGGACCCCGAACACGAGCAGAACCTCCTCGACGAGTACGTCGGCCAGGACGAGGAGGAGGGGCTCAGACTCATCGGCGAGGCGTTCGAGGAGGAGGACATCGAGGCGCCGTTCGACGTCTCCTTCATCACCAACGTCAACCGGACCCGCGAGCGGTGGATGGAGATCATCCAGCAGACGATGGACGAGACCGAGTACTTCAACGCGGAGCTCGACGTCCGCGCGTTCGACGACCTCGTCCCGTTCCTGCTCGACCCCGAGGGCGCAGCGGCCAGCACGGACGTCGTCGGAATCGGTTGGACCGGCGGCTCCGACCCCGACGGCCACGTGAACCAGCTGCTCCACTCCAGTCAGCACGTCCCCGACGGGTTCAATTGGAACCTCTACGAGAACGAGGAGATGGACCAGCTCATCACCGAGGGGCAGACGACCCTCGGCGCCGAGGAGCGGCTCCCGATCTACCAAGACCTGCAGGAGCTCGTCGCGCAGGACGTGCCGATGGCGAACATGTGGACCGGCGACGTGATCGACGTTCTCAACCCGGAGAACATCGAGTCGCTCGACCAGTGGAGCCCGCACCCGAACGCGAGCAACCGGTACAACACGCTGTACAAGCCCCACCTCGACGAGATCGTCTACCCGGCGGAGTAACGGTCCCGAACACCCGATAGCCCTCTCATTTCACCTCGATGAGCCTTCAACGATTCGTACTCAAACGCGGCCTGATAACCATCCCGCTACTGTTAGGGATCTCCCTGCTCACCTTCGGGATGGTCCACGCCATCCCCGGTGATCCGATCGACTTCATCACGCTGTTCACGGACCTCGATCCGCAGACGGAGATGGAGATACGAGCCGAATACGGTCTCGATCAGCCGGTGTACATCCAGTATATCGACTGGGTCACCAGCGCTGCGACCGGCGACTTCGGCCGGTCGATCATCACCCGCGACCCGGTCATCGACGAGATCATGACTCGGCTCCCGTACACGCTCGTGATGGGGATCATGGCGTTCGGCGTCACCCTCGTCACGGCGATTCCCACCGGCGTGATCGCGGCGTACTACCGCAACACCAAGATCGATCAGGCCAGCCGCGTCTTCGCGCTGCTCGGGATCGCGATCCCGAACTTCCTGCTCGGCCTGCTGCTGCTCCTGATCTTCGCGAGCTGGCTCGACCTGTTCCCGATCCTCCCGCCGACCTCGCAGGGGATACTCAGCTACGACATGCTGGTGTACACGCTGTTGCCCGCGATCACCATCGGCACCGGCTCCACCGCCCTGTTGATGCGACTGATGCGGTCCTCGATGGTGGAAGAGCTCGACAAGGACTACGTCCGGACGGCGCGCGCGAAGGGCCTCCCGGAGCGGACGGTCGTGCAGAAACACGTCCTCCGGAACTCGCTGATCTCGGTCGTCACCGTGGCCGCCATCCAGGTCGCGTTCATCATCAGCGGCTCCGTCGTCGTCGAGATCGTCTTCTCGTATCCGGGCATCGGCCGCCTCCTCGTCAATCGAGTGGGGAACCGCGACTTCCCGGTGATCCAGGCGATCGTCCTCCTGATCGGTGTCGCCGTGATACTCGCGAACTTCGTCGCGGACGTGCTCTACGCGTACCTCGACCCCCGAATCCGATACTAAATAATGTCAAGCGAAACCTCACAGCGGACGACGGAACGCGGACGAATACGGGTCACCGGCTTCGACGTCGACCGCGTCGAGTCCCGGGACCCGCTCTCCTCGTGGGAGCCGGACCTCCAGTCGGAGGAGGGACGCGGTCGCCTCGAGTACGCGTGGAAGCGGTTCAGACGCAACCGCCTCGCGCTGTTCGGCGCGGCCACCATCGGCTTCATGATCCTGCTCGCGGTGTTCTCCCGACCCATCCAGCTCCCGAGTAGCTTCCCGGTGCTGGCCGGCCAGACGGTACAGCCGTTCTCGCTCGCGCCGGCCGACCCCGCGAATCAGGACGTTATCACCGGCTACCGGGAGCCGACGCTCGAAAACGTCCTCACGTGGCCCCCCACGGGCCTCTACCTGTTCGGCGCCGACTGGGCCGGCCGCGACATCCTCTCGCGGGTGATGTACGGCGGCCGCTGGAGCCTCTCTATCGGCTTTATCGCGGTCGCCATGGCGCTGCTCGTCGGGATCCCGCTCGGCTCGGTCGCGGGCTACTACGGCGGCAAGGTCGACGAGCTCATCATGCGGATCGTCGACATGCTGTACGCGTTCCCGTTCATCGTGCTCGCGATCGCGGTCATCGCGGTGCTGGGGCGCGGCTACTGGGAGATGATCCTCGCCTTGGTCGTCGTCGGCTGGCTCCCGTACGCCCGCATCATCCGCGGCGAGATCTTAAGCGTCAAAGAAAACGAGTACGTCACCGCCGCGAAGGCGCTCGGCTCCCGCGACCGGTCGATCATCGTCCGCCACATCCTGCCGAACGCGATGGCGCCGGTGATCGTGCAGGCGACGCTCAGCATCGGCACCACGGTGCTCGTCGCCGCGGCGCTCGGGTTCATCGGGCTCGGCCTGTCGCCGGCGAGCGCGGAGTGGGGCGTCATGCTCAACGTCGAGCAGGACGCGATCGCCCGCGGTCGCTGGTGGGCCGGGCTGTTCCCGGGCCTCGCCATCTTCGTCTTCGTGATGGCGATCAACCTCGTCGGCGACGGCGTCCGCGACGCGTTCGACCCGCAGGGCGATCAGACGGACTCCGACACCGGGGGGCTCCGCTGATGGCGATGCTCGAAGTCGAGGACCTCAACGTGCGCTTTTACACCGACGACGGCGTCGTCAAGGCGACGAACGACCTCTCGTACCGGATCGAGGCCGGCGAGCGGTTCGGCGTCGTCGGCGAGAGCGGGGCCGGCAAGAGCGTCACGAGCCTCGCGCTGATGCGCCTCATCGACGAGCCGGGCGTCATCGAGAGCGGGGAGATCCGTTTCAAGGGGCAGAACCTCCTCGAGATGAACGAAGAGGAGATGCGCTCGCTCCGCGGCAACGAGATCGCGATGATCTTCCAAGACGCCGAGACCGCGCTGAACCCCTCGTACACGGTCGGCGAGCAGATATCGGAGGCGATCCGGTACCATCTCGACCTCGACGAGGCGGCGGCCCGCGAGCGCGCGATCGAGACGCTGGAGTCGGTCGGGATCCCGTCGGCGGCCGAGCGGTACAGCGACTACCCGCACGAGTTCTCCGGCGGGATGCAACAGCGCGTCGTGATCGCGATCGCGCTGTCGTGTGACCCCGACCTCATCATCGCCGACGAGCCGACCACGGCGCTCGACGTCACCATCGAGGCGCAGATCCTCGAGCTGTTAGAGGAGGTCGCGACCGAGTTCGACACCGCGATCCAGCTCATCACCCACGACCTCGGCGTCGTCGCCGAGTTCTGCGACCGCGTGATGGTGATGTACGCGGGCCACCCGGTGGAGATGGCGCCTGTCGAGGACGTGTACTACAACCCGCAACACCCCTACACCGTCGGACTGATGAGCTCGATCCCGCGGATCGGCGACGACCGCGATCGGCTACAGACGATCCCCGGGCGGATGCCGGACCTGATAGAGATGCCGCCGGGGTGTAACTTCCATCCCCGGTGTCCGTACGCCGAGGAGTCGTGCACGCGCGTGGATCCGCAGCTCGTCGACGTCGAGACCGGCGATCCCGCGGACCCGATCAACAGCGACGCGCAGACCGCCGCGTGCCTCGCGCACACCGGCGAGCTCACGGGGGAGCTGGAGTACGAGGTGACCGTCCGCGGCGAGGACGACTTCCCCGGGCCGGACGGCGCGTCGAGCTCCGCGGAGGTGACCGACCGATGAGCGGCTCCGAGCCGCTCCTCCGCGTCGAGGGGCTCGAGAAGTACTACGAGTCCGAGAGCGACTTCATCGACCGACTCCTCGGCCGCCAGAAGAAGGTGAAGGCGGTCGACGGCGTCTCCTTCGAGATCAACGAGGGCGAGACGCTGGGGCTGGTCGGCGAGAGCGGCTGTGGAAAGAGTACCATCGGTCGGTCGATCCTCCAGCTCCGGGAGCCGACCGCCGGATCGGTGTACTTCAAAGGGCAGGATATCACGACCCTCTCCGACAGCGAGCTCCGCGACCTCCGGAAGGAGATGCAGATCATCTTCCAGAACCCACAGTCGAGCCTCAACCCGCGCCTGACGGTGAACGACATCATCGGCGAGGCGCTCGACATACACGGGATCGAGGGCGACGTCACCCGCGACGCCCGCATCAAGGATCTGCTCGAACGGGTGGGGCTCAACGCGAGCCACGCCAACCGCTACCCGCACGAGTTCTCGGGCGGGCAGCTCCAGCGGATCGGGATCGCCCGCGCGCTCGCCGTGGACCCGGACTTCATCGTCTGCGACGAGCCCGTCTCGGCGCTCGACGTGTCCGTGCAGGCGCAGATCCTCAACCTGCTGGAGGACCTCCAAGACGAGCTGGGGATCGCCTACCTGTTCATCGCGCACGACCTCTCGGTCGTCGAGCACATCGCCGACGAGATCGCCGTGATGTACCTCGGGAAGATCGCCGAGATCGGCACCCCCGAGGAGCTGTTCGTGCCGCCGCAACACCCCTACACCGAGGCGTTGCTGTCGGCGATTCCGGAGCCGGACCCGTTGTGGGAGGGCGACAGGATACTCCTGGAGGGGTCGGTCCCCTCGCCGATCGACCCGCCCTCCGGGTGCAAGTTCCACACGCGGTGTCCGCGCGTCATTCCGCCGTCGGACTACGAGTTCGAACAGGAGGAGTGGCGCGCCGTCATGTCCTTCCGCCACCGCGCCCGCGAGGAGGACATCGCTGTCGAGACGTTCGGCGACGACGACGATGCGCTCACCGAGGCGCTCCGCGACGAGCTCGACCTGCCGTCGTCGCTGACTGACCCGGAGGCGGAGCGGGTGGTCGAGGAGGCGCTCCGGTCGGTCGCGGACGAGGAGTTCGCCGCCGCGGAGAGCGTCCTGAGAGAGACGTTCGAGACCCCCTGCACGACGGACGAGCCGGCGCTCCGCCGGACCGACGCCGGACGGGTCGCGTGCCACCTCTTCGACCCGGCCTACGAGAGCGGACCGACCGACGGGACGAGGACCGACGACGGGGCAGTGACCGGGGACGGGGCGGCGGCGAGCGGCGACGACTGAGCCCGTTCGGCTCGGCGTCGACCTCGCCCGCCCCGACGACACGCTTATTCCTCCCGACGGGTACCCTCACTCATGCGTCGATCACGCGGGCGTGACGGGGTCGACCGTTCCGACGACGACCCGTTCCGACCGAACGAGTCCGCCGAGCGCCACCGCCCTCAGGCCGCCAGAACGCTTCCGGCGGCGACGCTGACCCGGTGGCTGCTCCCGGCGCGGCTCCACCGCTGGGCGGTCTCCGTCAGCGTCGACACGCCGGCGGCGGCGTACGAGCGGGGCGAACCGGTTCCGGTCGCGATCGAACTCCGGAACCCGCTGCCGGTCCCGGTGACGGTGCGGACTACGTCGCCGGTCCCGTGGACGTGGCACGTCGACGGCCACCGCGACGCCTCGCACGTTCCCGAACCGCTCCCGGAGTCGGAGACTCGGTTCACGCTCGACCGCGGCGAACGCCGTCGGTTCACCCGGCGGTGGGAGCAGAGCTTCCGGGTCTCGAAGAGGGACTGGGAGCCGGCCGAACGCGGCGAACACACCATCGGAGCCGGGCTCGCCGTGGACGACCCGGCCGGAAAGGGCGTGTACGACGAGACGACAGTGCGTATCGAGTGACCGGGGCCGTGGGCCAGCGGCCGCCGGCCTACTCGTCGGCGTCGCTCGGGATGTCGATCTCCTCCTGATGATACCGCTCGGTCGCGAGCTCCGCGACCGTCCGGAGCGACTCGACGAGCTCGTCCGACTCGTCGAGCGCGTACCGGTTCGGCTCGCGGCCCTCGGTGCGGTCGATCGCCAGGAGTCCGAACGGTTCGAGCCCGTCGAGCCCCTCGTGGACGACGGTCTGATCGACGCCGGCGCCCGCGGCGATCCGCTCGACTGACAGGGGTTCGGAGGCGTAGAACAGCGTCGCGACGATCCGAGCCCGCACCCGATTCGCGAACAGGAGCGCGAGCCCGTTCTCCTCGACGAGTCGCGTGTACTCCTCGGTCGATTGCTCGTCCATGCCCGTCGTTCACGAGCGAGCGGGATGACGGCTTCGGAATCCGCGGTCCTCGGTGGCGGGGATCTGAGCCGGCCGCGGTGGCGATTACTGTGGGAACGTTTAACGTGGCCGGTGTCGTCCGGTCGGTAGATCGCATGACGGGTGACGACGACGCGACGGCGGACGCCCCGGACCGGTCGGTCGACGACCGCCGGCGCCGCGCGCTGGTGTACGGTGGACTCGCCGCGCTCGCGGGCACGGGCACCGCCGGCGCGTGGTACGTCTCACGCGACGATCCGGCGCCGCCGCAGGAGCCCGACGACGGGGAACCGGAGGAGACGGGAGCGCCGGACGAGGTCGACCACGACGGCGAGACGGCCCCGTCGATCGTCCGGCGGTACGCGCCGGACCTCTACTTCGGGGCCCTCGAGAAGTGGTACCCCACGGACCCGCGTCCGTACGTCGTCGAGACCGCTGCGGGCTCGGTCGTCGACGGATTCACCGCGCTCGACGGTTACGCGGCGGCGTTCCGCGAGGCGGGGGCGCCGCCAGCGCCGACCGTGTTCTACAGCGTCGTCGAGGCCGCCGAGGGAGTCGACGCCCTGCAGTACTGGCTCTACTCCGCGTTCGACCAGTTCGCGGTCAACTTCCACTGGCACGACTGGGAGCTGTTGCAGGTGTTCGTCGAGCGCGAGACCGGCGAGCCGCTGCTGCTCTCGGCGAGCGCTCACTCCCGCGCGAGCCCGAACAACGAGTTCCTCGAGCCGGAGATCCCGGACGGGGCCCGTCCCGGGATCCTCTCCGAAGTCGGCTCGCACTCGAGCGCGAGCGAGGTCAACGGCCTCGTGCCGACCTTCGAGCGGCTCCCGACGGCCGACCTGCTCTCCGACGTGACCAACGACGTGGTCGACGTCTCGGCGTCGCTCCGCGCGCCATTCGCGTACGGGCTTCCCCGCGACGAGGGGGCGCGGCTCCCGTTCGTGCTTCCCGAACTCGACGGCGTCCCCCTCCACGAGCACCCGTCGCTCTCGATCGACCGGACGGACCTCATCGACGAGCGGGTGACGGTCGGATCGTGGGGAGGGCTCCCAGTCCCGCCCGGCGACCTTCCGCTTCGCGAGCCGGGACTCGTGCTCGCGCACCCCGAGAGCCGCCTCGCGACCGGCGAGGGCGACGGCGACGCCGCGGCCGACGCCACCTACGCGCTCGAACCGATCGCGCCGCTTCGGGAGGCGATCGACGACTTCGTCGGCCCTCAGCTGAGCTTCGAGTTCGCGGTCCCAGGGTTCGCCGAGGACGCGATCGCGAGTCACATAACCTCGGTCGGGGTCCCGTGGGAGCAGGACCGGTTCGCGGATCCGCTCTCGGACGTGACCGACCCGGCCCACCGACGGCGGGTCGACGGCGCCGAACCGACGGGGCTCACGGATCGGGTCGTCGGACGGGTGCGACAGCTCCGCGCGGGCACCGAGGGCGCACTCGACGGCGTCTCGGACGCGGCGCGCGACGCGGTCGCCGGCGTCGCCGGCGTCTCGCTGTTCGCGCCCCAGACGGAGCTCGCCGTCCGACTGGCGAGCGAGGATCCCACGGCGACGGCGACCCGCGGCGGGGCGTTCGGCTTCCTCCGCGTCGAGCCCGGGCCGCACCTCCTCGTGGTCAACGGCCCCGGGTTCGCCCCGATCGCGGAACGGTTCGTCCACGAGGGCGGACTCGTCCGCGCCGGCGGCGACGGCGAACTCGTCGCGGTGGCGACCGAGGACGCCGGGTGGATCCGCGGCGACGGGCGAGAGACGGGGGGAATCGACCGGGTCCGAGTCGTCGAGGACTACGCGGGCGTGATCTACGAGGGAGCGCCGGCGGAGACGGACCGGTTCGCGGTCGCGGTTCACCGCGAGGGCAAGTACACGGTCGAGGTGGTCGACCGCGACGGTCGCCTCGGGGCCTACCGGGTGACGGCGGACTCGTTCGACGCGAACGGGGAGGCGGTCCGCGAGGAGGTCCGGACCGGGAAGCTCGCGCTCGCGCGGACCCTCCGCGACGAGGTCGCCGAGCTGTACGGGCTCGCGGAGTCGCTCTCGGAGTCCGCCCGCGACGACTCCGACGGCGAACACGACCCGGCGCTCGACCGGCTCAGCCGCGCCCGGCGCGCGGCCGACGGCGCGGTCGCGGCCGCGGAGGACGGCGAGGAGGAACCGGCCGACGATCGGCTGTTCGACGTCGGGTCCGCGCTTTCGGAGTTCCGAGAGCTCCTCGCCGGCGAGGACCGGAGCGGATACGACGACGCGGCGGTCGCGGCGATGGCCCCGAAGGCGCTCGCGGGGATCGAGCGGGTCGACGCCGCCGTCGACGCTCCCCTCTGACCGGCGGAGGGAGACCGCGGGCTCCCGAATTTCACTGGGCGGTGGGTTCGCCGAAGCGACCCCGTCGGACTCACCGGCGGCCGTCGATCGGCCCATCCAAAACGCCGCCGTGTCGCGTTCGTAAACCCGCATCCGCGATATCAATAACGGGTCGTCACGGATCGCCGCGGACTCACGCGTCGCTCCGGTCCGACGCCGCTCGGCGCTCGCCGCCGGGGTCTCGACCTCGGTCGCGCGCTCTCGCCCCCTCTTCGGAGTAAGCCGGTCGTACCGCCTTTGCAACCCCATAACTAACCGATCGGGACTGCCATCCACCGTATGGCCGTTACTCCGCTCACACCGTCGTTCGACCTCTCCCCGTCGTCGGGAATCGGCGCCCCGCCGCTCCAGTTTTCGGGCGACTTCCTCGAACTGGCGGTGGTGTTTTTCCTCATCGCGATCGTGGCGGCGATCTTCGGCGCGCGCGGGGTCGCCGGGGTCTCGATGGCGGCCGCGAAGTGGCTCGTCATCGTCTTCGTCGTGCTGGCGATCATCTCGGTGCTGCTCTGAGGGGGTCCCGACCGTGGTCGCCGAGAGCAGAGAGCGCGCGAACGCGGGCCTCGGCTCCGTGAGGTCCGCGATCGACCCGGTGACGCGGTTCGAATCGCGGCGTCCGGGTCTCCGATAGATGGACGCCCAACGCTGGTGGCCGCCGCTCGTCGAGCTCGCGGCGATCGCTTGGATCGCGCTGTTCCTCGCCGACCTCGCGATCGGCGTCGATCTGCTCGTCGCCTCCGCGGGGACCGAGAAGGCGGTCCGCGGCGCGCTGCAGTGGCTCCTCGTCGTCTTCCTCCTCGACCTCGTGCTCCTCTATCGGTGGTCGGACAGCGGCCCGAGGGAATTCGTCCGTTCGAACTGGGTTCTCGTCCTCACCGCGGTCCCGTGGTTCCGTCCGTTCCGACTCCTCCGCGTCGGTCGCTCGGTGCGCGCGTTACGGCTCCTCACCGGATCGCGTCGGATCGGGTCGCTCCTGACAAAGCTCCGCCGCAAGTGTCGGAGCTTGTGGCGACGCTTACGCGACTGAGGTCCTCGCCGAGGTCGGAATCCATTCGTCGAGCGACGGTCTCCACTCATCGAACGGCCACCGCACGCCCCGCTCGCCGTCGCCGGTGGCCGGCGCGCGCTGGTAGTCGACGAACCGAACGTCGACGCGGACCGATCGAGCCGTCCGGTTGTCGATCTCGGCCTGGAGATCGGTCGCGAGCCGCTCGTGTTCGCTGTCGCCGGAGCGCCCCACAGTTACCGTCACCGAGACCTCGTCGCTGAACGCGCCCGCGTCGTTGTACTCGGTCGCGACGCCGGCGAGCTCCAGCTCGCTGTACTCCTCGCCGTCGAGGACCGTTTGGACCCCGTCGTTCGCCTCCTGCTCGAAGACGAGGTGCTGGTACGTGCCGAGGGCGGTCACCGCGACGACGACGACGAACAACAGGACGATCACGGCGTACGCGCCCGACCGCAGCGAGACGTCGGCGCTCTCGCGGACGGCGGGAATGACCGACGAACGGTAGCCGAGCGCGACGAGCGTGAGGTACGCGGTGAGGTTGATGAAGACGATGTTCATCAAGAGCAGGACGGTTCCGCCCGCGACGACGAGCGGCTGGCCCCAGGCCGTGCCGATGCCGGCCACCGCCGCCGCGGGGACGATGGCCGCCGCGACGGCGACGCCGGCGATGGAGACGGGGAGGTCGGTCGCAATCGCGAGCGCGCCGGCGAACCCGGCGGAGACGGCGATGGCGAACGTCAGGAGGTTCGGGGTGACGAACGCGCCCACCTGCCCGATGGTCGCGACGTCCAGCGTCGACGGGACGAATCCGCTCCGCTGCAGGAACACGCTCATCGCGACCGCGCCGAGGTACGCGACGACGAGTCCCGTCACCTGCGAGGTGGCGCTGTCGACGACCATCTCGTGGTCGCTGATGACGGCGCCGACGCTCGCGGAGAGCGTCGATCCGGCGAACGGCGCGATCACCATGGCGCCGACGATGACGATCGCGGAGTCCAGGAGGAGGCCGCCGACCGCGACGACGGCGCTCGCGACGGCGAACGCGAGGTAGGTCGCCGTGTCCGGCGTCAGATCCTCCGCGCGCGCCCGGATTTCGACGTTCGGAGCGCCTCTTTTACCCTTCGGCCCCTCGACGTACCGGTCTTCCAACTCGTCCGCGTTCGGCACCGTCGCCTCCTCGACGTCCGTGACGACGGTGTACGTGTCCTCGTCGAGTCCGGCCTCGTACAGCCGGTCGAGGACCACGCCCACGGCGCCTGACGGCACCGGTATCTCCGCCAGACTCCCCTCTCGACCACCGTTCGCGTCGGTGAAGACGAACTCCACCTCCATCTCCGAGAGCGCCTCTCGGACGGCGTCGCGGTCGTCTTTCGGGACGAAAACCTGAACGAGTCTCACACCGGCCAGTCGCGGCAGATGCGTTTTACTAATCACCTGCTACGGATCAGTAACGGAGAACATATTCGACCGAGCGGTCCGACATCGAGCGCAACGCTCGACGCTATCGGAGTTAAAACCGACTCACGACACGTGAGAAACCGGTCCGGACGCTCGCGACCCGCGTAGCGACGAGGCCAGGGCCCTCTACTCGTGAACCGCTGACACCTCGCCGGTTTTGCGACAGTATAACTAATGAATCGTCTCCGCCACTACCCGCATGGACACCGCGTCACTCGCGACACCGGTCGACCGACGCCCGCCGTCGACCGTGAGGCCTCGACCCCCGTTCGACGCCCTCGATGACTGAAGACGGAGCCTCCGTCGGCGCATGAGGCCGTCGGGATCCGACGACGCGAGGGGCCCCTCCCGCGCGTCGGTAAGGCAACTCGCGGCGGCGGTCGTCGCACTCGCCCGGAAAAACGATATCGGCGTCGTCGCTTCGGGCGTCGCGTTTTACCTGTTCAACTCCCTCGTGCCGCTGCTGTTGTTCGCGTTTATCGGGCTCTCGGCGGCCGGGTGGCTCGGCCCCGCCGTCGGCCTCTTCGGAGCCGTGGCCGGGATCGACGCCGGCGCGCTCGCCGCCTCGTTGGATTCGATCGTCGGCGACGACGCGGACCGACGACGGGCGGTCGTCATCGCCGGTCTGATCCTGTTGTGGAGCTCGCTGCGATTGGTGCAGGCGATCAACGTGTCGTTTCAGACGATACACGGCGTGCGCCACGAGCACTCGGTGGTCGAGACCGTGTTGGACAGTCTGATCGTGTTCGCGACGATCATCGTCCTCGTTCCCGTCGGGTCGCTGCTCGTGGTGGCGCTGACGGTCGCGACGGACGTCTCCGTCGTTAGGGCGGTCAGTGCTCCGCTGCTGTGCGTCGCGCTCTTCGCCGGGTTTCTGCCGATGTACTACCGGTTCTCGGCCCCGGAGACGACGCTCTCGCAGGCGTTTCCGGGCGCGGCGCTCGCCGCGGTCGCGTGGGCGCTCTGCGCCGTCGGGCTCCGGCTGTACATCTCGACCTCACAGAGCGTCAGACTGTACGGCGTCGCCGGCGGCGTCCTTCTGGTGTTGACGTGGCTGTACGTCGGCGGCCTGACGCTCCTCGCCGGGGCGGCCCTGAACGCCGTTCTGACGGGGAGCGTCGACATCGACGCCGGCGAGCGTCCCGACGGGTGACCGGGAGACGGGCGGCATCGGAAGAAACGGTGGCCTCGGCACTCACGACTCACAACCTATCCATAGTGAATGTACTTAACACAGTTATAGACGCCGCTCAGTCAATTATCTGTTCACTTTCGATTACCACTCTTCGGGCGGTCGACCCTACGTGGAAGCTCGGACATGCCGTACGGCTTCTCGATACTACTGACCAGCCGCGCTGTTTATGCCTGTGTATTTCTACCATACATATATAAACAAAAATCAATACATCAGCGTTGCCCGATTCCGGCGCCAACCCCCTTATCGAACCGTTTCGCTCGGTTCCTGCCGGAACGCATCGCGGAGACTGGCAAAACACCGTTTGACGAAACTAATAGATCACCGACATATCATGTTTCGACACGGCCGAACCGCCTCAGCGGAGCAGCGCACGCCTGGCTGCACCACACAGCGCTCTCGTTCACCATGACACACGAAGCAAAAGTTGTTGACACGTATCAGATCACGCCCCGAGTGAAAGGGTTCCGTCTGCGAGTACCCGGTCACGAGTTCGAGTACGACCCGGGACAGCACACGACGATCCGGTTCGAATCGGGCAACGAGCGAATCGTCCGCCCGTACACGCCGACGAATCTGCCCGGTAGCGAAGAGCTGGCACTGACGATCAAACGCTACGACGACGGACTGGCGTCGTCGTACATGCACCAGAAGCGACCGGGTGACACGGTCGAGATCGGCTCGATAGAGGGCGCGTTATCACTCGTCGACACGAGCCGAGACGTCGCTTTCCTCGCGTCCGGCACGGGCCTCACACCGATGATGGCGATGCTCCGGCAGTATCTGCGCGAAGGCACTGGCCACGCGCACATCCTCCTCGGCGAGAAGCGAGAGGAGACCATCATTCACCGAGAGACGCTCAATGAACTGGCGGCGAACAATCCCAATCTCAACCTGACCTTCGTGCTCTCGGACCCCAACTGGGAATGGACCGGGCGGATCGGATACGCACAGGAACACCTCGAAGACCTGTTCGACGAGTTCACCGAGCGGGACTTCTACGTGTGCGGGGTCCCGCCGATGGTCGTCCAGGCGAAAAACCGACTGGCCGAGCTTGGAGCGCCCGACGAGCGAATTCACAGCGAAGGCTGGGAAGACAGCGTCGTCGCAGACGACTAACGAGGAGTGACGGTATTCGGTCAGTGCAAGGACCGTTCGCAGTCGGTTCGCTTGATCTGACCGTCCCGGGTTCGACTCCTGGTACGGTATCCCGGTAGGCCCGGCTTGACTATCGTTTGAGACGGCGCTCGGAGAGCCGCGGACAGCCGAGTCGGTCCATCGTGCCGTGCGCTACGAGTTCACGGAGTAGACCAAGATCTGCGCTCGCGTACGCTTTCAGGCAGTGAGCGAGTTGTGCCGAATCGACCGATCCGTCCTCGGGACCGAGATACCGCTCGACGAGCGTCGCATAGTCACCGTCGGTCATCCGTGGGTCGGATACGTCCGAGAGCGGCATGGTGTCGACCTCGCCGCGCCAGTCTGCCCGGTCGATCCCGATGTCGTAGTCGCTGAGTAGAACCGGATCGACCTCGATGCCAAGTTGACGAGCCGCTTCGACAACCGTGTCAGCCTCCGATCTGACCGGGACGCTCTCCGGGGTTGCGTGGAAACACCCGTTCAGCACCCGCTCTGCTCCGGTCCCAACGACATCGCCCCCCGATGCTTGCGCGAGACGTTGATAGAGCATTTCGAGCGGAAAGCGGTCGTATCCACGCGTCACAAGCGTTGCGCCTTCTGCCTCTGAAAGGTCTTCGACGACGTGCTCGAGCAGGAGCTGTTCGTCTCGCGTGTCGGGTTCCTCGCGATGATATACCGTCGCATCACTGGACCGGTCACAGTATGCGAAACAAACGGCGGCGATTTCGTACGTCTCCGGGTCTTCCACCCGGATACCCCCCGTCTCATCCGTCGGCCGGGGTTGGACGGTCACAGCGATACGTTCGTCGCTTGCCCCTAGCTGGACCAGCCACGGGGTGTCAAGTTCAGCCAGTGGCGGGTGTGTCTGAGGCTCCGGTGCCTCGATACGTTCCACGCCACTGTTACCGGATGGAAACAGGAGCTGGGCCCCGAGTGACCTCGACCGGACGACCCGGTCGAACCGGTACCATTTGCCCGTCTCCAACGACGATTCAGTAGCCGATGGCTCTTGGACTGCCACCCGTAGCTCCGTCCCCTCGATATCGGTACAGTATACCATGGACGTGGGTTCGGCCGGGTCGTCTGCAACGTAGTCAACCCGGAGTGGAACCTCTAAGCCACGCTCCGCCGGAATCTCCCTCGAGGCTATCATCTGTTCGAGAAAATACGGCCTGTACGTTCAAAAACTACAACCTGTCTCTGTGGAGTGTTAATCGGGAGTTCATCAACCTCCTCTGCAACTAATCGTTCTCACTCTTTTCGGAGATTCTGAATCCATCGTCGGACATATTCTCTGTCTCTGTGCTAATTCGTATAGCTCTTGAGACAGAGTCGTACGGACCATTGCCTCACGTCGTCTCTAACCGCTCAAATTGTACTCTATTCGACCTCAAATGACGACTGTCCCCTCTTAGAGGGCAGCAGACGCGATTCTCAGACGTTCGTGCACTTCTCCTCGAAAATGTATGGATAGAAAGCTGGCCTCGGCACTCATAGGGCTCGTCATCGCCTCCCTCGTGCCGGCCCTAACTTCGATCCCGCTCTGAGGGGACGTTCCCCGTGCGCGACCGGAACGTGGCGAGGGCGGACCGGTCACCGATCGAGTTCTGACCGCGGCAGAGCGTCGGAACGTCTCTCCCGCAGCCCGGACTTTGGGGCGAACGCGTCCGTCAGAGAAACCGCCTCGGCGCTCGTGACTCTCGAGCTACCGGCGGTGAATAGTGCACTCCGCCGATTCCGACGAGAAGGCCGATTGCGGTCGAAAGCCAGTCGATCGGTCGGTCCGACCGGTCGGCAATCGGCGCCGCGTCCGGGCTCAACCCCCGTCGTCGACCTTCCCGAGACGGATCGGTTCCTCGTCCCCGTCTGAGCGTTCGACCCGGACCGTCCTGGTCGGGAACGCCATGTCGAACCCGGCGTCCGCGAACGCCCGTTGAATCTCGCCGTTCACGGCCCCTCTGACCTCCTTCCAGCGGTCGAGGGCCTCGATGTGGTACTCGAGCCTGATCCGCATCGCCGAGTCCCCGTAGTCCCAGAACCACGCGCCAGTCCGCTCGGCGTCGACGCCGTCGACCTCGTTCGTCGTGTCGACGACCAGTTCGACGGCGGATTCCATCTCCGCCGGCGTCGTGTCGTACGACAGCCCGAGGAAGGTCTTCACCCGTCGGGTCGGCTCTGCGGAAATATTTCGCACCTCGGCCTTCGCGATCGACGCGTTCGGGAGCGTCACAACCCGCCCGTCGAAATCTCGGATGCGCGTCGTCCGGAGCCCGATCTCTTCGACGGTACCGGTCGTCCCCTCGATATCGACGATGTCGTCGACGAGGAAGGGCTTCGTCGAGAGGATGTGCGCGCCGCCGAAGATGTCGGCCATGGTCTCGCGGGAAGCGAAGGCGACTGCGACCCCGGCCACGCCGAGTGAGGCGATGACGGCCACGACGTCGTACCCCAGCGAGTCCAGCACGACGATGCCCGCGACGGAGACGATGGCGATGTTGGCGATCCGGCTGACAATCGGAACGAGCTCGTCGTCGAGCTTGGACTCTGTGCGTTCGACGTACCTCATGAGGTAGGTCTCGACGAACCCGTCCGTCAACCGGACTGCGATCCACGCGATAGCCACGATGACGGGAATCTCGACCGAGGCGTTCAACACCGACTCCAGCGGCTCGACCGGCGAGAGGATGCGTCGTCCCGCGACCGCACCGAACACGACGCCGAGGAGGACGACGGGCCGCCCGAGCGCGTAGACGACGATGTCGTCGACCTCCGTCTCCGTCGCTTCGACTTTCCGCCGCAGTCTACGCCGGTAAAAGAAGCTCAGCGACCGGCCGACCACTGCACCGAGGCACAGCACGGCGAAAAACAGGAAGTACTGCTGGATCGTGCTTCCGAAGTACGTCTCCGACAGCAACGAGACAACTGGCATACAGGAGGCGTGTTCCCCGGTATCATAACTCTATGGCCGCGTCCGACGCACGGGTCGCGTCTGCCGCGTATCGGTGCGTCACTCGCCGGCGGCGACCGGGCGGTCGCCGGAGTGCGTCAGGGCGAACGCGAAAACGTGGCCTCGACGCTCGAACCCCGACGACTTACCAGTACCAACCGACTTCGGCCTGCGATTATCTAGCAGTGCTGAATACTTCTATCATTCTTATCGCGGGAGGCGAGATGTTCTGTATCCGGGTCACCGAATCGGTCTTCGCCGCGAGCGGTATACACTGTCCAGCCACGACGATGGAGCCAATCTGCGACAGGAAACCAGATACTCTCGTCACAGTACTACGGCCTCATGCCTGTGCGGACTCTGCGGACCGAAACTCGTCGGCTACGACATCGTCTCGAACTGGGGGAACTGGGTCTACCAGACCGGCGTCGGCAACGACTCGCGGGACAACCGCTTCGAGGTGCTCTCGCAGGGCGAGTACCACGACGACGCGGCCGCGTACATCAGGACCTGGCTCCCCGAACTCGACGGTCTGCCGGCCGAGTACGCTCACCGCCCGTGGCGGCTGAGCGACGACGAGCAGGCCAGCTACGGCGTCGAACTCGGCGTCGACTACCCGCGGCCGGTGATCGATATCGAGCGTCGGTACGCGGAACTTGGTTGATGACGGTGCTCCCAGGGGTCTGAAAGAATGTCCGCGGGGTGACAGACTGCGGGGAAATACTGTTCGTGGGTCGTGGTGCCGAATCGGAGGGACACCCTGTACGGAGCGTGTCGCGGAGTGTCCAGCAGTGACGTTTCCGCGTCGGGCGTCGGTTCCTACGGCGTGGGGACCAGGCCGCGGATCGCGATTTCCGCCACGGGCTGGACGGCTGTCCTCACCGACTACTCATCGGCAACCTCGACGCTGACACTCTCGCCATCCTCGAGGAGACTCATGTTCTTCACTTCGACCTGTATCGCCTGGTCTGCGGATAGTTTCTCGTCGTACTCGTGGTCCTCGTCCTCGACACGGATAGTGCCGTCCCCGGAGGCGTCGACCGGTTCAGCGATATCGAGCGTCTCGGAATCTTCGGCCGTCAGCGACGGCTCGAAGACGTCCGTCACGGTTCCATCGGAATCGATCCTGGCGACGACCTGATCCTCGGCGTCGGAGCCGGGTGCGACGGCGACCTGCACCTTCTCCGTGCCCGCGACGACGTCGAAGTGGACGCCGTCACCGGCATCGAGGCTGCTCTGGACCTGCTCGTCGGACCAGGCTGTCTCGATGGCCTCGTCGACCTCGTCCGAGGACAGTTCGTCAAACGGATCGGTTATCTCGACCGTGTAGTCATCTGAAAGCTGTTCTCCGGATGCGTCACCAGAGCTCGCTCCGGCTGCGACGACGCCACCGGCTCCAACGGTGAGCATCGCCGCGAGGGCGAGCGCGATTAGCTTCGTTCGCATTGTGTATCGGAGTGATCCGTTCGAAGGATCGCTCCACCTGGACCTTGTAAGAAAAACCCCTTAGAGACCCGTTGAGAAGGCGTTTGAAACGGTTTCGAAACGGGTTTCGGCTACAGGAGCAAAACCATGTTACCCATCCCGCGGCGTCTGCGCTCGACGAGGTTTTTCGTCTCCAGGCTGTCGAGCGTGCGGCTGACCGTCGCCTTCGAGAGATCCGTCGCGTCGACGATGTCGCTTTGGGCCATCACGCCGTCCTCGTCGAGGATCGTCTCGTAGATCTCACGCTCGTTTTTCGCCAGGCGCTCGGCGGTTTCCTCCCACTCCTCGCGGCGCGCGTCGAGGAGGTCCCCGCTCGGTGCGAGCCCGTCGTTCCCATCCGTCCGCACCGCGCCGCCGGCGGAATCCGGCGGTCTCCGGTCGATAGCCGGTGATTTGGCATCTCTACCCGACCAATCCGTTGTAACGAGGTACGTCCCGCTCGAACCGAGCAGGACCGCAGAGACGGTGATGACCGCTACATCACGGTACTGGAAGTACCCGCCCAGTTCCGCGACCTCCGTACCGCCTTCACCGACAGAGACGACGACTGGTGTGGGGGTTATCAGCTGTACCGCGAGAACGACTGTGGCGGCGACGAAGACGACCGCAGCGAGGAGCTGCTTACCGTGGAGGGCCTGCAAATCCATAGGTTGATACTTCGAATCCCTTCCCTAATCTCCGTCGATATCGACTGGCAAAATTCGGCCCGAAACCGGGTTGAAACGCCTGCGAAACGCGTTTCGAACGCGTTTCATCCCAGTACTCATGAGCTCTTTCACCCAACGGTCACGTATGAATGAGGACGCCCGGACTGGCCTCGTCGTCCTCCTCGTGCTCGCGAGCGTCGGCGTCGGTCTCGCGGGCACACTCGCCGCGCTCGGGGTCGGGGACCCCATCGCCGACAGGGACCAGGTGGGAGAAGTCAGCATCGCTGGTACCAACGTGACCGCCTCCAGCGACAGGAGTGACACCGCGGTGGTGACGAATGTCTCGGAGACGAGTGATATCGAACTCACCGAAGACGGAGGCGATATTTTGATCACGACGCGAGAGAACGACCGGTTTACTCGGCACGAACGGGGACGCGCTGTCGAGATTGTCCGGGCCAACCGGACCGTCGCGTCGTACCTCGAAACTGTCGAAAACGAGGAACTCACGGTCGAACCTATAAGAAAGCTGGACTCCGGGGAGGCACAGACCGCGACGTTCACATTCGACGTCGAAGAGACAAACAGCACCCTCTCCGCCGGGGAGACGGTAAAGATCAGGAACCTCACAGTCGAGAAATCGGACGACACCGTGACAGTCGACAGAGAACCGTCTTACGTCGAGGACCGGGCAGTCGTCCGGATCGGGCGCGCCGGCAGGGAAGACGCCAGATACCGCGCGGAAATCGATCTCGCAAACGAGACGGTCGTCGACATCACCGACATGGGTGAGCTGTAGTGGACTGGAACTCGAATATGGGACAGCAGTCTCGGATCGATAACCGTGGATCTCGCTAGGGCCGAAACACGAGGCAATAGCACTCAGTTGTGGGGTCGTGTATGAGTCTGAATGTATTGTCGACGTAAATCGGTGGCCTCGGCACTCATAGGGCTCGTCATCGCTGGTGCCGAGGCAGCTCGGAGCGGTGCGTCGTCATCGGCCGCTCGACGGTAGTCGCCTCGCGGACTAAAGCCGACGGGTCGGCGGCGGGGCTAACCGGGTCGGAGTCGCCGCGGTCAATACCCGAGATCCTCGTACTCCTGGGGGTCTTCTCCCGGGGCCAGCCGCAGGAACCGGAGCTCCCGCACTCTCTTCACCGTCCGGCCGGCGTCGACGGGGGCGACGAACCGCGGCGCGCGGGCGGCCGGCAGCGGGTCGCCGCCGCGCTCGACGGCCAGCACCGCGTCGAGCGCCGTTTTCAGCGGGACGCAGACGGCGTAGCCGTCGGCGGCGACGCGGACGTGGGTCGCGTCTGGGGCGACCGTCACGTCCGGACGGTCCAGCAGCGACCCGACGGCGACCCCGCGCCACGCGCCGCCCCACCGCTCGCCGCTGGCGCACAGGAACTCCTCGGCGACCGATTCGAGCGCCCCGTCGTCGAACTCGTCGCACGCGACGACCCCGTCCGCGAGCCCGGACAGCTCGACCTCGACCGACGCCGCTACGGGCGCCGACGCGTCGGGGTCCCGGTCGCTCACTTCCACGGCGGATCGCCTCCGCGTTCGCTCGGGCACATGCCCGCTGATGACGAGCGCCGCGGGTTTGAATGGGCCGCCTCGTTCCCGCGACCTGAGGCCCCGCTCGAACGGGTTCGCGGCGTCGCCGCTCGGTCGTCGTCGGCATCTGGAAAAACGCGGTCGGCGGGCGGTCAGTCGCCGCCGTGACAGGACCCCGCGTACGCGTTCCATCGGTCGATCCCGTTGGGGAGTCGCCCGTCGTCCGTCGCG
Source organism: Halorubrum sp. Eb13 (assembly GCF_002252895.1). Classification (NCBI taxonomy): domain Archaea; kingdom Methanobacteriati; phylum Methanobacteriota; class Halobacteria; order Halobacteriales; family Haloferacaceae; genus Halorubrum; species Halorubrum sp. Eb13. Next base: position 78,158 of record NZ_NHPE01000058.1, read on the forward strand.
TCGAACGCCGCCGCGCACTGCGCGATCGCTTCCTCCGCGGTCGGCAGTTCGTCGTCGCGGTCCGGCGTCTCCGCTTCGATGCTCGTCTCGCGCGTACTCGGACCCTCGGGGTGCGTCGCCGCCGATTCCGAGCCTGCGTCAGTCGTGTACTACGGGTGGCACGATTCTCCCGAGACGGGCATCCTTAATAATAGTTCATGTTTGTTTGTCGCGCCGCGAGCGTCGGCCTCGCGCCCCCGACTACTCGTACGACTCGGGCTCGATCCCGGAGAGCCGCATCGCGTTGCCGGTGACGCCGAGGCTCATTCCCATGTCGCCGACGACGACCGCGACGGCGACGCTCACCAGCCCCAGCGGCACGCCGAGCGCGAGCAGCGCCTTCACCCCGAGGCTCGCCCAGACGTTCTGGCGGATGACCCCGTTGGCCGTGTGCGAGAGCGCGTAGAGGTACGGGAGCTTCGCCACGTCGTCGCCCATCAGCGCGATGTCGGCGGTCTCCAGGGCCGTGTCCGTCCCCGCGGCGCCCATCGCGACGCCGACGTCGGCCGTCGCCAGCGCGGGGGCGTCGTTGATCCCGTCGCCCACCATCGCGACCTCGCCGTACTCGGCCCGCAGCGACTCCACCGCCGCGACCTTCTCCTCCGGCAGGAGCTCGGCGCGGTACTCGTCGACGCCGACCGACTCGGCTATCGCCCGCGCCGTCCCCTCGTTGTCGCCGGTCAGCATCACGACGCGCTCCACGCCGAGCTCGCGGAGGCGCTCGACGGCCCGCTTCGAGTCGGGGCGAACCTCGTCCGCGACGGCGATCGCCCCGGTCAGCTCCGTCGCCGTCCCGACGAGCACGACGGTCTTCCCCTCGCTCTCTAACGCGGCGAGCGACCCCTCGGCGAACGCGCCGTCGCCGGCTCCTCCGGGCCCGCCGTCGTCGCCCTCGGTCACGACCCCGCCGTCCGCGACCCCGCCGTCGGTCTTTGCACGGGCCCGCGAGAGGTCGAAGCCGAGCCCCTCGAACAGCGCCGGCTTCCCGGCGTAGTACGTCTCGCCGTCGATATCCGCGCGGACGCCCTTCCCGGTCAGGCTCTCGAACCCGGCCGGCTCCGCGAGGGCTCCCACGCCCGCGCGCTCGGCGCGGCCGAGGATCGCGGCGGCGATCGGGTGTTCGCTCCGGCGCTCCAGCGCGGCGGCCCGACGGAGCAGCGTCTCCTCGTCGGCGCCGCCGAGCGGGACGAGATCGGTGACGGCGAGTTCGCCCCGGGTGAGCGTCCCGGTCTTGTCGAGCGCGACGGCGTCGACTTGGCCCATCGCCTCCAGGTGGTTGCCGCCCTTGATCAGGACGCCGTTCTTCGCCGCGCTGGTGATCCCGGAGACGACCGAGACCGGCGTCGAGATGACGAACGCGCAGGGGCAGGCGATCACGAGCAGCGTGAGCCCGCGGACGAACCACGTCCCCCAGTCCGCGGCGAAGACGAACGGGTAGCCGGCGAGGTCGACGGTCACCGGCTCGCCGATCACCAGTGGCGGCACCGCGGCCGTCAGAATCGCTAAGACGACTACGACCGGCGTGTAGTAGCCCGCGAAGCGGTCGACGAACCGCTCCGTCTCCGTCTTCTCCGCCTGCGCGCCCTGCACCAGTTCGATGATCCGCGAGAGGGTGGAGTCGCCCGCGGTCGAGGTCACCTCGATCTCCAGGTACCCCTCCTCGTTGATCGCGCCCGCGAACGCCTCGTCGCCCGGGGCCTTGTCGACGGGGACGCTCTCGCCGGTGATCGGGGACTCGTCGACCGCGCTCTCCCCCTCGATCACCGTCCCGTCGAGCGGGACCTTCTCGCCCGGGCGGACGATCACGGTCTCGCCGACCGCGACGTCGTCGGTCGGGACGGTCGTCTCGCCGCCCTCTCGCCTGACGGTGGCCTCGTCCGGGGACAGCTCCATCAGCTCGCGCAGGGAGTCGCGGGCGCGGTCCATCGCGTAGTCCTCCAGCAGCTCGGCGACGCTGAAGAGGACCGCGAGCGTGGCGGCCTCGACGAAGTAACCGATCCCGGTCGCGGCGACGATGGCCGTCCCCATCAGCAGGTCGATGTCGAGGCTCCGGTTCAGCGCGGAGTAGTAGCCGCCGCGGACGACGGGGATCCCGCTGGCCGCGACGGCGCCGACGAACAGGACGTCCGCGAGCGCGAGCGGGACGCCGAGCACGCTCGCCACCGCGGGGTTCCGCCCCGTCAGGACGAACTCGAACAGGAGCCCGGCGACCACGAGGACCGCGCCCAGCCACGTCTTCTTCGCGCGCGGCGTCGTCCAGACCGCCGACGGGGGCGCGACGGCGACGTCGCCGGACGCCCCGTCGGCGGTCCCACCGCGGTCGCCGTCGGCGCTCCCCTCGCCGCCCGATCGGCCGCCGGTGACCTCGTAACCGGCTCCTTCGATCGCCGCGACGACATCGCTCTCGTCCGCGCGATCGGGGTCGTAGGCGACCGTCGCGGTCCCGGCGGTGGGGTTGAGCGCGACGTCGGTCACGCCGTCGACGCGCCCCAGTGCGCTGTCGACCTTCCCGGCGCACGACGGGCAGTCCATCTCGGGGACCGCGAGGCCGGCGGTCAGCTCGCGTCGTCCGCCGTCCGCGCCGGTATCGGCGGCCTCGTCCCCGCGTGCGTCTCCGCGTCCGTCCGGCTCGTCACTCATTACGTCGAGAGAGGGCCCTCATATCGATAAGCCTTGTTTGGATATTTCCAACTGGCGCCGATCGACGGCGGCGGCACGGTCAATCGAACGACGCGGGGGCGGCGTCGCCCGCGACCGACCGGGCGACGTGCGCCTTCGCCAGGCGCTCCTCGGCCCGACGGAGCCGGTAGGTGAGCGTCGAGCGCGGCACGTCGAGGTGGGCCGCGAGCTCCCCGGCGTCGACCGCCCGCGGCGACTCGTAGTAGCCGTGCTCGACCGCGGCCCTGAGCGCGGCCTCCTGCTCCGGGGAGAGCCCGACGCCGTCCGCGTCGGCCCGCGTCTCGTCGCCCGCAGCGGCGTGCGCCGTCCTGAGCAGCTCCGTGCGGGCGGCGTCGCCGACGGCCGCGCGGAGCGCGTCGAAGAACGCGCCCACGTCGCCCTCGCCGGAGTGGATGAGCCGCCACGTGTAGTGGCGTCCCTCGTGGCGGGTCTCGAACAGCACGCCGTCGCCGAGGTGATCCCGAGCGATGTGCGGGACGGACGCGCAGACCGGCGTCGGCTCCCAGTCGGTGTACAGCACGAGCGTGTCGTCGGTGCGGTCGAGGACCCGGGTGGTCTGGGTCGCGCCGCAGTCCTCCGTCGCGAGGCAGTCGGCGTAGTAGTCGCCGTCGGTGAAGGCGGCCTCGACGGCCGCGAGCGCGTCCGGCGCGCCCGTGGCGTGGTCGACCCGCCAGAGGTGGTCGTCGGTGGCGTGCAGCGACAGCGACCGCACCCGCGCCCCGGGGTGGGCGGCGAGCGCGTCGGCCACCCTGTTGCGCCCCGGTTCGTACTCGAGGGCGAAGACGAGTTCGCGCATGGGGGCCCGTAGGTGACTGTCGGACATAACAGGTGGCCTCGGCCCCAGCGCTCCGCCGCCGCGACGCGTCTGCGCTCGATTTCGAGCTTCGCGGCCGAATCCAGCGATCGCGGGTGAATCTGTGCGCGCCGCGCTCGCGGAGTCGACCGCAAATCGCGGTTTGCTATATCTTCATGCGGTTTATTCTTCTGGTGTCCGAACGTGTTCGGGCGGGTTTCGCCCCCGTGAGAACGCGCGAAACCGAGTTCGGGGGGTCGTTCGTACGCCGAGTATGGTCGAGAAGACGGACCGAACCGCCGGAGCGGGGGGCCCACGCTCGGCGGACGGCCGGCGCTTCGAGGTGTTCGTCCGGGAGGAAGAGGCGGATCCGCTCCGTCACGTCGGCACCGTCGCGGCGCCGACGCCGGATGTCGCTCACGAGGAGGCGAGCAAGCTCTTCGCCTGGTACGCCCGCGACGTGTGGGTCTGCCCCGCCGAGGAGACGCACCGCTACTCCGCCGAGTCGCTGGCGGCAGACGAGCGGTCCGGCGACGAGTCGGCCTCACGTGACGACGCGAGCGACGAACCGCGCGTGTACGAGGAGACCGAGGGGACGCCCACCGTCGCCTGCGGCAGCGCACCGGTCGAGAACGACTCGGACCCCGCACGCGAGGACGAGACGGCCCCGGAGGGAGACCGATGATCTCCGTCAGCAAGCTCCTCTGCGGGCTCGACGCCGAGAGCGACGGGCTCCGGTACGACGCCGCGGGGGACTCGAAGAAGCCGCAGATAACCGATGACAAGCAGCGCCGCCCGGTCGTCGTCTGGAACACGACGAAGCGGTGTAACCTCTACTGCGAACACTGCTACGCCGCGGCCGATCGGGAGGGGGCGCCGAACGAGCTGTCGACGGCGGAGGGGAAGGCGCTCATCGACGACCTCGCCGAGTTCGGCGTCCCGGTGCTCCTCTTCTCCGGCGGCGAACCGCTCGTCCGCGAGGACCTCCCGGAGCTCGTCTCGTACGCCGACGACGCCGGGATCCGTCCGGTCCTCTCGACGAACGGGACCCTGCTCACCCGCGAGAACGCCCGAGAGCTGAAGGCGGCGGGACTCAAGTACGCCGGCGTCTCCGTCGACGGGCTCCCCGAGCGCAACGACCGGATCCGGGGAGAGGAGGGGGCGTTCGACGCCGCCGTCCGCGGGATAGAGGCCTGTCTCGACGTCGGGCTCAAGACCGGGCTTCGCTACACGATCACCGAGCACAACGTCGACGACCTCGCGGGCGTCGTCGACCTCCTCGTCGACGTCGGCGTCGACCGCTTCTGCTTCTACCACCTCGACTACGGCGGGCGGGGCGCCGAGATCGCGGACGTGGACCTGAGCCCGGAGGCGACCCGGAAGGCGGTCACGGACCTCTGTGACCTCACCCGCGAGTACCACGCCGCGGGCGAGGAGATCGAGACGCTGCTCGTCGGCAACTACGCCGACGCCGGTCACCTCGTCGAGTACGCCGACCGGGAGATCGGCACGGACCGCGCCCGGCTCATCCACGAGCACCTGCGGCGCAACGGCGGCGACCCGACCGGCGAGCGCGTCGCCGACGTCGACCCCGTCGGCAACGTCCACCTCACGCAGTTCTGGCAGGGGTACTCCCCCGGCAACGTCCGGGACCGCTCGTTCGGCGCGATCTGGTCGGACGAGTCGAACCCGCTCCTCGCCGGGCTCCGCGACCGCGAGGAACGGCTCACCGGGCGGTGCGCGGACTGCGCGTACAAGGAGGTCTGTCGGGGCGGCTCGCGGCTCCGCGCCCTCTCGGCGCACGGCGACCCGTTCGCGCCCGATCCGAAGTGTTACCTCACGGAGGCGGAGCGCGACGGCGCGGAGGCGTTACGGCGGATCCGCGGCGAATCGGCGGCGGACTGACCCGACGGGACTCGGGAACCCCTCGGTGATCGGCGGTCAGTCGTCGACTCCCTCGAAGGCGTCCGTGACGAGCTTCGCCTGCGCGGACCGGAGCCGCTGCGAGAGCGCCGACTTGCTGATCTCCAGCTCGCCGGCGAGCTCGCCGAGGGAGACGTCGGCGGCGTCGTCGAAGTAGCCGCGGACGACGGCGAGCTCCATCCCCTCGCGCTGCTTCGGGGTGAGCGCGGAGAGGTCGACGGTCGCCTGCTCGGTCGGTTCGGGACCCGCGACCACGGCGAGCCGGAGCAGCCGCACGCGGTCGAGCGTCTCCCTGAGCGTCGCGACCACTTCGCGGACGGCGTCGCGGTCGTCGACGTACGTCGTGACCGACACCGTCCCCTCGTCGACCCGTCGCACGCGGGGGACGTAGCCGAACTCCTGGAAGACGCGACAGAGGCAGTCCTCGCTGATCTGGCCGCGCGCGCGGCGGATCCCCTCCTCGCCCGGCGGTTGCACTTCGACCGTACACTCGTCGCCGACCGCGTTGACGGTGACGTCGGACGCGCGCTCCGACTGCGAGACGATCGGGCAGTCCCACTCGTCGGACGGGTCGACCTCGAGGTCGACGCGGAGCCGTCGGTCGCCGTCGTCACCCGCGACTTCGACCATGCGGTCGATCGGTCGGCCGTCGGCTTAGGCGTTCGGCGCGTCCTCACGGATCAAAAAAGCGGGACCGCGCGGCGGGGGCGGACGGCGAGGGTAGCTCGGAGCCGGGACGGTCCGGTCAGTTCTCGGAGCCGGGGACCGTCCGGTCAGTTCTTGGAGCCGGGGACCGTCCGGTCAGTTCTTGGAGCCGGGGACCGTCCGGTCAGTTCTTGGAGCCGGGGACCGTCCGGTCAGTTCTTGGAGCCGGGGACCGTCCGGTCAGTCCTCCGACTCGGGCGCGGCTTCCTCCGCCGCGGGCTCCCCTGCGCTCTCGTCGGCCGCCTCGCCCTCCTCGGAGCGGGCCGCGACCAGCGCGCCGCTGGCGACGCTGTACATCGGCTCCTCGGCCGAGCGCACGCCGCTGATCGAGAACGGGATGCTCGCGTCCTCGAGGTGGTCGGCGAACAGGTCCTTGAACCCGTTCGGGCTGGAGGTGCCGCCGGTGACGACGACGGGGACGTCGAGCCCCTCCTCGACGTCCTCCTCGTCGACCTCGCGGCTGATGTTCTCGATGACGTAGTCGAGCAGGTTCTCGTAGTAGATGGCGAGCGCGCCCTCGACGCCGCCGACGTCGGTGCGGAAGTCGAGCTCGAAGTCGTCCTCCTTGATGCTCGTCACCTTGTCGACGGGCGTCCCCGTGGCCTGCGACGTCTGCTCGTCGATCCAGTCGCCACCGCGGGCGATGGAGAACTTCATGACGGGCACCGCGTAGTAGGCGAGACAGACGTTGGTCATCCCCGCGCCGAAGCTGATCCCGAGCCCGGTGAAGTTGTTGTCCGCGAGCTCGGAGTAGATGACCGCCATCCCCTCGTTGATCGGCTCGGGGTCGTACCCCATGTCGCCGAGCATCGACTCCAGCGTCTTCTCGTGGTACAGCGTCGTGAGCCCGGAGTCGATCGGGTCGGCCGGGCTGGAGTAGAAGAGGCGCTCGTTCGGCTTCGAGGGCTCGCCGACCACCTGCTCGGTGATGAGCTTGATCATCGGGATCGCGGAGGCCTCGTCGCTGGATAAGATTCCGTGTTGCATCGGGCGACGCGTCTCCTTGTTGAAGATGTTCGCGAAGTTGAGCGCGTCGTCGCCGACGACGTACACCTTGTCGTCCTTGCGGATGTGGAGGACGTCGCTGCGAGAGAGCATCTGCTCTGCCATGTCGCTGTACTCGATCTCGACGAACGAGTTCCGCTGCTGTACGAACACCGTCTCCGCGCCTTCCTGTCGTCCGGAGAGGATGTTCATCGTGCCGACGTCCAGGCCTTTAGCCATACACGTCCGTATCATTGCACACTTCATAAACGTTCGTGGCCGATTCCGAGCCGAGAGAATCGCGGCCGCGCCGCGGGCACCCTCGGTGGCCCGAGCCCGCTACGGCCTCCGGCCGCCGCGACCCCCGACTCGAATCCCGGGTCGTTTATGTGCCGCGCCGCGGTGATGCGAGACGACGTGAACGACACAGCGCGCGGGGTCGCGGAGCTGGCGCGGCCGGCGAACTGCGTCGCCGCCGCGGTCCTCACGGGGACGGGCGCGTTCGTCGCCGGCGCCGCGGGCGCCGTCGTCCCCACGGCCGTCGCCGCGGTCGTCACCGCGTTCGCGGTCGCCGCGGGCAACGCGATCAACGACTACTTCGACCGCGACATCGACGCCGTCAATCGGCCCGACCGCCCGATCCCGCGCGGCGCCGTCTCGGCGCGGGGGGCGCTCGGCGTCGCCGCCGTCTGGTTCCTCGTCGCCGTCGCGTTCGCGGCCCTCCTGCCGCCGCTGGCGATCGCCATCGCCGCGGTCAACCTCGTCGCGCTCGTCACCTACACGACGATATTTAAGGGGACACCGGGGCTCGGCAACGCCCTCGTCTCCTACCTCGTCGGCTCGACGTTCCTGTTCGGCGGCGCCGCGGTCGGGGAGCCGGCGGCCGTCGCCGTCCTCGCGCTCCTGGCCGGGCTCTCGACGTTCACCCGCGAGGTGATCAAAGACGTCGAGGACGTGGCCGGCGACCGCGAGGAGGGGCTCCGCACGCTCCCGATCGCGGTCGGCGAGGACCGCGCCCTCTGGATCGGCACCGGCGCGCTCCTCGTCGCCGTCGCGGCGAGCCCGGTCCCGTACTTCACGGGCACCTTCGGCGGCGTCTACCTCCTGCTCGTCGCCGTCGCCGACGCGGTCATGCTGTACGCCTGCTACGAGGGGTTCGCCGACCCGACGAGCGCGCAACGGCGATTCAAGTACGGCACCTTCCTCGCGGCGGCCGCGTTCGTCGTCGGCCGGGCGGCGCTCCTCGTTTAAAAGGCCGGTCGTAGAGCGCCTCGGCTCACGGCGCCGCGGCTCGCCGGACGGGGTCGTTCGAAGAACCGAATCCGTGTATCGCTCGACGGCGGACGGTCAGGTGACGGTCACGCGACGTTGAAGCCCTTGTCGCGGAGGAAGTCCTCCACGCGGCCCGAGTGGTTCCCCTGCAGCTCGATGGCGCCGTCCTCGACGGTGCCGCCGCAGGCGAACTTCGACTTGAGATCCGACGAGAGGGAACTCAGGTCGACGTCTTTCGGGTCGAATCCTTCGATGACCGTTACCTCCTTACCGTACCTGCGCTCGTCGATGCGGATGCTGATCTGCTGGGACTCCTTCGCGACGTCCTCGCAGACGCAGAGTTCCTGGGGCAGTCCGCACGTCGAGCAGACTTCCGACATTACAGCCGAACTTACAGGGTGACCGTATTAAATAGTGTCGGGAGTGCGGCCGCGTCGGACGTCCATCGCCCGTTCTTTCGGGCCAGCGACCGGATCGAGCACGCGAATGGGGGTCGGCGCCGCTCGGCCGCCTCAGTCGAACAGCCGCCCGAGAACCGGCGTCGCCTCCAACGCGAGCCGCCGAACGGTCCGGCGTGCCTCGTCCGCCTCCGCGCGCGTCACCGTCCCGGCGTACGTCGCCCGCTCGTACGTCTCCCCGACGGCGAGCGCCCGCTCGTCGAGGCCGCGGAGCCGGAGCGCGTCGAGGTAGGCCCGCGGGGTCTCCCCGGCGCGCCGCTCGCGGTAGCGACGGCCGAGCAGGTACTCGAGGTCGGCGAACGCGCGCCGGGCGTCCGTGGCCGGATCGGAACTGACCCACGGAAGGCGGAGGCGCGCGGCGCGGCGCGCGCGCCTGCCGACGCCGAAACGGCGGGCGGCGGTGACGCCGATGACGGCCGCGACCAGCCAGTAGGCGACGGTCTCGCGCGACGGGATCGGGGAGCCGTCCCCGCTCGGCCGCGCCTCGCCGCCGACGGCGCCGCGGGTGAGTCCCTCCTGTCTCGCTCCGACCGCGGTGTCGCCGGGCGCGGCGGCGTCGGCCGCGTCGCCGCCGGTCGCCGCCGTCCCGTTGCTGTCGTTCGGCACGTCGGCCGTCGTCGACGACGGGTCATTGACGCCGGCCTCGGGGACGATCGACGGCGCGCCCCGAGCGGGTTCGGAGGCCGGGACGTCCACGTCCTCGTCGCCCGCGGCGCGCGCGTCGGCGAGGCGCGCGGTCCGGGTCTCCTCGCGCTCGGCCGCGGGCGTCGGGTCGAAGGTGACCCAGCCGTGGCCCGGGAAGTACGCCTTGACCCACGCGTGGGCGTCCTGGCCGCGGACGACGTACCGGTCCTCGCCGATCCGCTCGCCCTCCGAGTAGCCGGTGACGAACTGCGCCGGGATCCCCTGCGATCGCAGCATCGCGGTCATCGTCGTCGCGAAGTAGACGCAGTAGCCGGCGTCCATCTCGAAGAGGAACGCGTCGGCCACGTCGCCGTCGGGCTTCCGGACGGTCAGCGAGTACTCGTACTCCTCGCGCAGGTAGCGCTCGACCGCGACGGCCCGGTCGTACGGGGTCTCCGCGTTCGACGCCGCGATGATCTCCTCGGTGCGCTCTCCGACGCGGTCGGGGGTGCTCTCGGGGAGCTGGGTGTACCGCTCCTCGATCGCGGGGTCGTAGTCGGTGCCCGCGCTCCGGAGCGCGGCGGGGTCGGCGTCGGGCACCCGGCTCTCGACCGTGACCGACTCGCCCGCTCCCAGCGGCTCGGCGAGCCGGAGCGTCCCGTGCTCGTCCACCCGTGCGGTCTGGGCGGCGGGCCCCCGCACGTCGACCGCCTGCCACGGCGCCGGCAGCGACGGCGACTCCGTCTCGGCGGTGATCGTGACGTTCACGCGCGTCGCGTTGCCCGGGGGCCCGTCGAGCGGTCCGTCGAGCGGCGACTGCTCGCCGGACCGCACCCAGCCGTCCCCGGTGTAGGTGTCGTAGGCGCCGGCGTGCCAGTTCGCCGCCACCGGACTCTCGATCGTGTAGCGCACCTCGGGCGAGAGCCGCGTCGGGCCGACGACCTCGACCTCGTCGTCCGCCTCGATCGACGACTCCAGCGTCGGGGTGCCGCGGTCGATCCCCCAGGGCTGGGCCGCGCCGGCCGGCAGCAGGGTGAGCGTCGCGCTCACGAGGACCATCGCCGCCAAGACCGCGGCGAGGGTGTCGCCGTGGTCCCGGATCCCGCCCGGCATCGACAGCGTCGAGAGGCCGGCGGCGAGCGCGACGCCGACGACGCCGACGAGCGTGGTCGTCCCGCCCGCGTCGCCGGTGAGCACGAGGAAGGCCAGCGTGCCGCCCGCGGCGCCGGCGGCCGCGACGTGTCGCCCGCGGCCGACGAGGTAGCCGACGAGGAACGTCGGGACCGGCGCGACCGCGAGGACCCAGACGTCGGCGAGCGCGAGGCGGAGGATGGAGAGCCCGGTCAACAGCGAGACCACGTCGATCGCGACGCGCCGGACCGAGAACAGCGCGCGCTGACTCTCGGGGATCGCGAAGTAGTACCCCGCCAGCGTCGCGGCGAACAAGACGACCGTCAGGCGGAGCGCCGCGCGCTCGCCGACGTACCGCGCGAGGAGGAAGCCCGCGGCGCCGGCGACCGCGACCGCGACCGCGGCCCGCGTCGACCCGCCGACGACGTCGGTCGCGGCGAGGAACACCGAGAGGTACGCGGCGGTGACGACCGCGACGCCGAGGACCGGCGGGTCGACGACCGCCCGCAGCCGCCCGCGGAGGTCGCCGTCGCCGGGGCTCTCCCCGTCGTCCGACCCGCTCCCGCCGCCGAGCGGGCGGCCCCTCATCGGCCGATCACCTCGCTCCGGTCCGCGGACGGCGCCCCGCCGGGCGCGGTCTCTCCGGCCCCGCCGTCGTCGGCGACCGCAGCGCCGGAGCCGTCGTCCGGGGGACCGGTCGCCGCCTCGTCGACGCTCGTCTCGCCGTCGCCCGCCCCGCGGACCGTCGCCCCGGCCACTTCGTCGAACGCGACCGCCCGGTCGCCGACGCGGTACCGGGCGCCGCGCTCGTCGGCGACGACGCGCACGTCAGCCTCGTCGTCGCCGACCGTGCCGGGACGCGTCCGCGCGGCCAGTTCGAGCACCGCCCGTCGCCCCCGCGCGCCCGGGTCCGCCGAGACCTCGCCGTTGGGGAGCGTCAGGTCCACCGGCACGCCGTCGTCAAGCAGCGCGAGCGCGAGGCTGGCGGCCGCGCTCGCGAGGTCGTCGGCGGGATTTCGGTCGCTCCCGCGTTCGGTTTCCCTCGCCGTCCCCGCGCCTTCGCCTCCGGCCTCGCCGGCGATCGCCACGCGGCCGCGCTCGGTCTCCGCGGCGAACGCCTTCACCACGATCTCGCCGTGCTTCGCGGTCGCGGGCCAGTGGACGTCGCGGAGGGGGTCGCCCCGCGCGTACTCGCGCAGGCGGTCGAACTCCTCTCGCCGCCGGCTCGCTCCGACGGCGTCGTCGGCGTACAGCGCCCGGCGGAACCACGTCGGGATCTCGCGGCACGCCGGGTACGCGAGGGTCGCGTCGAACGACTCGATCACCGCCTGCCGCTCGAAGAGCCCGAAGACGTCGCTCGCGGTCACCGTGACGGGGCCGAACTCCCGCTCGCCTCGGCGCAGGTAGCGGACGCGGTACGTCGCCGGCGCGTCGCCGACGGAGGTGCGGACCGGCTCCGTCGGCCCCTCCAGCCCGTCGTCGAGCGCGTCGGCGACGTCGGCGACGTACGTCGGCGACAGCTCGCCCGCCCCCCGGGAGTGGAACGAGAGCCGCACCTCGCCGGTCTCGCCGACGAACCCTTCCGGCGGGAGGCTCCGCCTGGCCGCCGGCTCCTCGATCCGGGCGAGCTGGACGTACCCGGCCGCGAGCGCGACGGCGCTCGGCAGGACGACCGCCTCGATCGACCGCCCGCTCGCGGCCAGCGCCATGCCGACGCCGACGACGCAGACCGCGACGACGACGCGGCCCCGTCGGGTGAGGGTCGGCGACGGCACGAGAGATCACTCCACGCTCGTCCGGTTCAGCGCGTCTTCGACCACCTGTTCCCCGTCGGTCCCGGAGTCGGAGCGGACGCGGTGCGCGAACACGGTCGGCGCCTCGGTCTGGACGTCGTCGGGAATCACGTACCCGCGGCCGTCGAGCGCGGCCCGCGCCTGCGCGGTCCGGAGCAGCGCGAGGCTCCCCCGCGGACTGACCCCGAGCCGGGCGTTCTGCCGCGTGTACGTCGCCAGCCGCGCGACGTACTCGCGGACGGGTTCTGTCGCGTCGACGTCGGCGACGGCGACCCGGGCGCGCCGGACCTCCTCGATCGACGCGACCGGCTCCACGGCGTCGACGGGGTGGTCGCCCGCCATCCGGCCGATGATCTCGGCCTCCTCCTCGGTGCTCGGGTAGCCGAGCCGGATCTTCTTCGTGAACCGGTCGACCTCCGCCACCGGGAGCTCGTACGTCTGCCCGGGCTCGACGTCGTTCTGGGTGGCGATCACGCAGAACGGGTCCGGGAGGGCCCGCGTCTCCCCGTCGGTCGTCACCTGTCCCTCCTCCATCGCCTCCAGCAGGGCCGACTGCGTCTTCGGCGGCGCCCGGTTGATCTCGTCGCCGAGGACGACGTTGGCGAACACGGGTCCGGGCTGGAACTCGAACTCGTCCGTGCGCTGGTTGAACACGTTGACGCCGGTGACGTCGGCGGGGAGGAGGTCCGGGGTGAACTGGACGCGCTTGAACGAGCCGTCGATCGAGCGCGACACCGCCTTCGCGAGCGTCGTCTTCCCGACGCCAGGCACGTCCTCCACGAGGAGGTGCCCGCGGGCGAGGACCGTGACCACGACGTGCTCGATCGCCGCCCGCTTCCCGACGATCACCGCCTCGACGTTGTCGACGACGCGCTCCGCGAGCGCGGCGACCTCGTCGAGCGCCATCGGGGGACGCTCAGGCTCTCCCGTTCCGTCGGCGTCGACGCCTGCCGGACCGGTCTCCGCGGCGTCAGTCATGTCGGGGTCCCTTCCGCGGCGCCCCGACCGAGTCGTCCGATATCATCCGTCGGTACGCCGGTCTCGCTATCGCCTCCCGTGCCAAGGCTACCCACGACCATCGATATGGCCCCGCTTAGGATAGCAACGGCATATGCGTTCCGCCGGGCGGCACCGGCCGTACACGTCCGGTCCCGGTCGGTCCGGCGCCCGTTCGGACCGCGTCTCTCGGACGACGACTCCCGGACTGCGGCTGTCCGAACTGCGACTCCCGGACTGCGGCTGTCCGAACCGCGACTGGCCGAACTACGACACTCGGACGTTCCGCCCGGCCGCCTCGCCGAACGACTCCGCGCCCGTCACGGGGTCGCGCTCGTAGACGACCTCGCCGCGGACGAGCGTCAGCTCCGGGAAGACGCCCTGCAACCCCTCGAACGGCGTCCAGCCGCAGGCGCTGTGAAGCGCTCCCGCCTCGATCTCGCGCGGGTTCGTCAGGTCGACGAGGACGAGGTCGGCGTCGGCGCCCTCGGCGACTCGCCCCTTGGCCTCGACCCCGAAGATCGACGCTGGGTTGGCGGCGACGACGTCGCGGACGCGTTCCAGCGTCAGCTCCCCCTTGCGCACGGACTCCAAGAGGAGCGGGTACAGCGTCTCCACGCCCGGGACGCCGCTCGCCGCCTCCGCGAGGCCCTGCCGCTTCTCCGCGACGGTGTGGGGCGCGTGGTCGGTGGCGACGACGTCGACGTCGCCGTCGCGGAGGCGCTCGAACACCCCGGCCCGACGCTCCTCGGAGCGGAGCGGCGGGTTCATGCGGCCGAACGTGCCGAGTCGGCCGGCGTTCTCGCGCGAGAGGAACAGGTGGTGCGGGGTGACCTCGCAGGTGGGCGGAGCGGCGCCCGCCGTCGCGTCCGCGTCGTCGCCCGTCTCGGACTCCCGGGCCGCGACGACCGCGTCGATCCCCTCCGGCGTCGACGTGTGGGCGATATGCACCTGCGCGTCGCTCTCGGCGGCCGCGCCGAGGGCGCGCTCGACCGCGGCGACCTCCGCCTCGGCGGTCCGGTAGGCGGACCACGCGTCGGCGTCGGCCGCGGTGCCGACGCCGCCGAGGTCGCCGGCGAGCGCGCCGTCGTCGAACAGCGTCTCGTCCTCCGCGTGGACCGTGACGGGGACGTCGCGGGCGGCCGCCTCGGCGAGCGCCTCCTCGAACAGGTCGACGGCGATCCCCATGTCGCCGGTCGAGTCCGCGAGGAACACCTCGCCGAGCGCGAACAGGGGCCGTTCGAAGAGGCTCTCCGGGTCCCAGTCGGCGGTGACGCCGCCGTTGATCCCGTAGTCGACGAGCGAGTCGGCGGCGAGGTCGGCCTTCCCGTCGAAGGCGTCGCCGTCGACGGTCGGCGGCGAGGTGTTCGGCTGGTCGACGACGGTGGTCACGCCGCCCGCGGCCGCGCTCCGCGAGCCGGAGGCCCACGTCTCCTTGTGGCTCCCGCCCGGCTCGCGGAAGTGGACGTGGGCGTCGACGGCGCCGGGCAGGAGGTGTCGCCCGCGCGCGTCGACGACGCGCTCGCCGGGGTCCGGGTCGAGCCCCGCGGTCGTCGGCTCGACCGCGTCGACGGTTCCGTCTCGAACACGGACGTCGCGGACCCGCCCGTCGGCGAGCTCCGCACCGGAGATGAGCATGGGTACGCGCTCGCGGCCCGACGATTAAACCGTGGTGATCCGCGCCACCACAAAGCGTTTGACACGTCCGCCGAGAGTCCGCTCATGGCCCTCGGTCCCCTCGGCGTCGCCGGCGTCCCCGCGGTCGTCGACACGCTGATCGCCTGGCTCTCACTGATCGCGCTGTTCGCCCTCCCCGGACTCGTCGCCGCCGTCTGCTGGACCCCCTTCCTGCTCTCGGCGCGGTTCCGGGCGCTGTTCCGCACGCTCCCGCCGGCGGGGCGGCCGGTCCCCTCGTACGTCGGCGTCGCGCTCGCGCTCTCGGTCCCGTACCTCGCCGGCGTCGTCCTCACCGTCGCGCTCGTCGGCGAGGCCGGTCCCGGCTGGAGCGAGGGGTTCCTCGACACCGCGCTGTTCGGCGGGATCGTCGTCGGCTTCGTCGCCCCGGCGGTCGCCGCGGCCGGGCTCCCGCGGCTCGGCGTGGACTGGGACCCGACCGGGTACGGCCCCTCCACGTGGGCGCTCCTCGTCGCCGCCGGGCTGTGGTACGCGGTCGTCGCCGCGGTGCCGCTGGTCGCGCTCGCGGTCGGCATGGCGCTGCCGGGCGGGTACTGACGGCGCGTCCGTCGAAACCGTAAGATTTTGATGAGCCGTGGGACAGTACTTCGACATGTTCCCCGCACCCTTCCGACTGTTCTTCGTCGCCGTCCCCCTCCTCGTCGCCGTCGGCGCGCTGGCGATGGCCGCGTTTCCCCGCCGGATGACGAGCTGGCAGGCCAACGGTCCCGACGGGACGACGCGGATCGAGCCGAGCGAGACGCGGATTTTGCTGATGCGGATCATGGGCGTCGTCGTCGCCGGACTCGCGCTCCTCATGGTGGTCGCGAACTTCGCGTTCATCCCCTGAGACGCCGACCGCCGCCGTTCGCCCCCGCGAGCTCCGCCCTCGGGGACCCTCCGTCGAGACCGCTCCCGCGATCCGTGCCAACCGATGCCGACGCTCCGATACGGTTTTGGGTCGTCCCGCGGAATTCCCGACAAATGCTGTCTCGACAGTTCGTCCGGGAGAACCCAGAGGTCGTCCGCGAGGCGCTAGCCAACAAGGGCGTCGACGTGGACCTCGACCGGATACTCGACGTCGACGAGGAGTGGCGGGAGCTGAAACAGCGCGGGGACGACCTGCGCCACGAGCGCAACGAGGTCTCCTCGACGATCGGCGAGCTCAAACAGCGCGGCGAGGAGGAGGCGGCCCAAGAGGCGATAGAGCGCTCCCAGGAGCTGAAGGCCGAACTCCAGGACGTCGAGGAGCGCGCCGAAGAGCTGGAGACGGAACTGGAGGCGTCGCTGCTCGAACTCCCGCAGGTCCCGCAGGACTCCGTCCCCGTCGGCGCCGACGAGTCTGAGAACGTCGAGCGCCGCCGCGAGGGGTTCGACGACCTCCGGGAGCTCCCCGACGACGTGGAACCTCACTACGACCTCGGCGAGGAGCTGGAGATCCTCGACTTCGAGCGCGGCGCGAAGGTCGCCGGCGCCGGCTTCTACGTCGCGAAGGGCGACGGCGCCCGGCTGGAGCACGCGCTGATCCAGTTCATGCTGGACGTCCACCGCGAGCAGGGGTACGAGGACGTGTTCCCGCCGATTCCCGTCAATTCGGCGTCGATGCGCGGCACCGGACAGCTCCCGAAGTTCACCGAGGACGCCTACCGGGTCGAGGGGTCGAACGAGGAGGCGTACGACGACGACGACCTCTGGCTGCTCCCGACGGCGGAGGTGCCCGTCACGAACCTCCACCGCGACGAGATCCTGCTCGGTGAGGACCTCCCGCTGAAGTACCAGGCGTACACGCCGAACTTCCGGCAGGAGGCGGGCGAGCACGGCACCGAGACGCGCGGGATCGTCCGCGTCCACCAGTTCAACAAGGTGGAGATGGTGAACTTCGTCCGGCCCGAGGAGAGCGACGAGCGCTTCGACGGCCTCGTCGACGAGGCCGAGGAGGTGCTGCGCCGCCTCGAACTCCCCTACCGCATCTTGGAGATGTGCACCGGCGACCTCGGGTTCACGCAGGCGAAGAAGTACGACATCGAGGTGTGGGCGCCCGCCGACGACATGGACGAGGGCCCCGCCGAGGGCGGCCGCTGGCTGGAGGTCTCCTCGGTCTCCAACTTCGAGGACTTCCAGGCGCGCCGCGCCGGGATCCGCTACCGCGAGGAGCACCACGAGTCGGCGGAGCACCTCCACACGTTGAACGGCTCCGGGCTCGCGGTCCCGCGGATCGTTGTCGCCATCCTGGAGTACTACCAGAACGACGACGGCACCGTCACCGTCCCCGAGGCGCTCCGCCCGTACATGGGCGGCACCGAGGTCATCGAGGGCCACGACGCGGTCGGCGAGTCGAAGCTGGGCGGGGAGTAGGCGGCGCGTCGCGTCTCGGTCGCCGCGGAAGGGGCGCCGGGGCGGACTCAGCCTCGCTGTGGGGGGACGCCGAGCTCCCCGTTCCACGCGTAGTAGCCGATCGTGACGGCCGCCATCACGAACCCGGTCGCCACGCCGAGCGGAATACTCCCCTCGGCGACGTACGATACGGCGGCGAAGACCGCACAGAACGCCGCGACGTACACGGTCGACTGCCGGAGGGCCAGCGACCGGTCGAACGACTCGGGCAGCTGCATGGGCTGACGCTCGGCGCATCCGAGTATAGCTCTTTCCTCTCCGGACGGCGTGGTGACGACGGTTCCGGCGCGGTTCGCACGACCGCCCGAGCGACCCCGGTCGCCGGGCGGCTACTGGTTCTCTAAGGCGTCGAGGATGCACGCGGCGGCGACGACCGCCTCCTTCGGCACGTCGCTCGCGTCGTCGATGGTGACCGTGTAGGCGTCCCGCAGCGAGAACTTCCCTTCGATGTCGCCGACGTGGCCGCCGTCGGCGTCGAATATCTCGTACTTGTTCGGGACGAGGTTCGCGACCGAGATCAGATGCCGGAGCGCCGCCATCGGCTTGCTCTTCGACTTGATGGTCGCCAGCGCCTCCCCCGTCTCGGGGTCGCGGATCGTCCAGTTCTCGACGAACAGCGAGTAGTCCTCGTCGAGGACGACGACCTCCTCGCCGGTGCCGGAGTCGACGATCGCGTAGCTGCCGCCGATGTCGATGACGCCGCCCGCCTTCACCGAGAAGGCGTCGTCGCCGTCGCCGGTGACGAACGGGAACTCCTCTTTCAGCTTGAACATCTTCTGTTTCCCGCGTAAGACGACGTTTCCGGCCCCGTCGCGAACGGTGTACTTGTTCCGGATCGCCGACTGCTTCACCTCGTAGCGGTCGTCGCTGAGGTCGACGGTGGAGATGTCGTAGGCGTCCGAGTCGGAGGGGAACACGGAGTACTCGCTCATGGGCGGCAAGAGAGTCAGGCGTCGGAAAACGGTTCCGCTCGGTTCGCTCGGACGGAGCCGGTCGCCTGCGCCGTCCCGGCCGACCTGGCCCCATCCAGCCATGCGATCCGAACGCTCATCTAATACGGTTAAGAGTTCTTTTGAAGGACAAACACAACGACCTTCTCGTTTTTTCACACAAAATTATTACCGGATCGAATCTGTATGGCCAAATATGGAGCACCCGAACGTTCTCGTGTTCGTCGAATTCCCCGACCCCGACGTCCCGACGACGGGCTTCCTCAAGGGCTTCAAATATCCGGACGCCGAGGTGGTCGGCTTCTACCACCTCGACGACGGGGAATCGCCCGAGGAGGCGCGGGCCGAACGCGGGGACGAATTCACGTCGGAGCTCGAAGAGATAGCCGAGCGGTTCGAGCGGGAGGGCGTCCGCGCCGACCACGACCTCGTGTTCGGTCACGACCGAGTGGCGGCGCGACAACAGATCGTCGAGCGAGACGCCGTCGACGCGATCCTCCTCCCCGGAGCGGCGAACACGCTCGGGAAAGTGCTGATAGCGGCCCGCAGTCTGCCGAACGCGGAGCGGAAGGCCACGATGCTCGACATCGTCGCGGAGGACGAACTGCTGTCGGTCGATCTCGTCCACATCGCCGACCCCGACGACCCGGATGGCGAATCGGAGGGCCAGCGGATCCTGAAGCAAACGGCGTCGGCGCTCGCCGACGCCGGCGTTCCGGAGATGCGGATCAACCGGACCGTCCGGACGGGAACCGACGTGGCCTTCGAACTGAGTCAGGCGGCTCGGGGGTACGACCTCATCGTCTTGGGCGAAACGGAGCGCGACCTCGGCGACCGGATCTTCGGCCCCATCGGCGAGTACATCGTCGACGAGCGTGACGTTTCGGTGTTAATCCTCCGGTGATCGGCGTCGGCTTTCGGGCCGGTCGGCGGTCCCGGCTCGGTGCGTGGGTCCGGTCGAGGAGGACCCGGACGGACGCCAGAGATCGACGCGACACCGGTTCCCGGGGGGCGCTCAGGGAGTCAGACGGACGATCGAGAGCCACTCCACTTCGGCGGCGGCCGCGGCCTCGCTCGCGTCGCCGGCCGCCACCCGGTCCTCGTTGCCCGCCGCCGTCAGCGCGAACACCATCTCCTTGCGGACGCCGCCCGCGAGCCGCACGTCGAGCGAGAGCTCGCGGGGCGAGAACCGGTGGTCGGCGTCGACGACCCGCACGAGGTGCTCGGAGTGCGGCAGGTCCTCGACCGTCTCCACGTCGAGGTACGTCCGGAAGTCGGCGCCGAACTTGAAGCCGGTCTTCGGGACGGCGTCGGCCGCGCGGAGGCGCCTGTACACGGCGAGCCGGCGGTCGAACCGCTCGCCCTCGACGTCGCGGCCGCGGGCGACGACCGCGGCCGCGGGGCCGTCCGGCGCCGTCCCGTCCGCGGTGCCGCCGCCGGAGCTCGCTCCCGCCGCCCCCACCGACGCCGACAGCGACAGGACGCCGTCGGCGGCGAGCGACGCGGCCTCGACCAGGGAGAGCTGGAGCGCCCCCTCGACCGCCGCCGCGCGGCCGGTGAGCGGCTGGCCGTAGAAGCCGCGCTCGTAGAGGGGATCGGGGGCGTCCCAGACGACGACGCGGTCCGAGAGGAGGACCCCGTCGAGGCGCTCCGGGGGCTCGTAGTCGGTCGCGCCCTCGATCCGGCCCGCGGTCGCCGCGAAGTAGGTGATGTCGGACTCCTCGTCGACGACCGCGAGGGTGCGGCCGGCGAGCCCGGCGGCGGGCAGGGACTCGCGCTCGCCGACGACCTGCACCGGGTACTCCACGTTCCCCGTGTCGGGCGTCGAGCCGCGCTCGTAGGCGACGAAGTCGACCGCGTCGGGCACGGCCGCGGTCCCGCCGGGCCAGGGGTCCCGGGCGGGCGAGAGGTAGAAGCCGCGGTCGCGGAGGTCCGAGTAGACGAGGTAGCGCACCGCGAACCGGTCGGCGGCGGCCGCGCTCTCGACGAAGAACCGCTCGAATCCGACCGGGTCGGCGTCGGGGGCGAGGGCGACGCCGGAGAGGTCGCCGCGGAAGAGGAGGTGGGCCGCCTCGACGCGCGAGAGCGCGATCTCGTTCCCGTCGAGCGGCCGGCCGTACCCCCGGGAGTCGTAGAACCGCTGGCGGGCGTCGCCGGCGACCCGGACCGCGTCGCCGCGCAGGTGCCCTGTCGGTTGCATACCCGAAGGCGGGCCCGGACGAGGTAAGGGGGTTGCGGTCGGCGGACGGGTCGACGGCGGGGCGATCCGGTCGGCGACGGCGCTCGTCGCCACCGCCCGGACAAGGGTAAAGGGCGATCGGCGAGTACGGGACCCATGAACGACACCGCAGGCCTCCGGCTCACGGTGCGTGCCGCCGAGAAGCGGGACGCGGGCCGGGGGATAGCCAGGCTCCCCGAACCCGCCCGGAAGCGGCTCGGCCTCCTCAGCGGCGACACCGTCGAGATCCGCGGCGACCGCGTCGCGGTCGCGAAGGTGTGGCCCGGCGGCCCCGACGCGACGGACGGCTCAGTCCTCATCGACGCCGACACCCGCGCGAACGCCGGCGTGAAGGTCGGCGACGCCGTCACCGTCGCGCCAGTCACCGTCGAGGACGCCGACCGCGTCGCCCTCGCCGCGCCCGAGCGGCTCGCCGACGTCGACGTGAGCCGCGAGGTGGTCGAGCGCGCGCTCTCCCGCGACCTCCGCGACCGCCCCGTCACCGAGGGCGAGGCGGTCCACGTCGAGCGGCTCGGCGGGCTCCGGTTCGTCGTCGCCGAGACGAGCCCGGCCGGCACGGTGCGCGTGACGAACCGGACCGACGTCTCGGTGACGTACGGGGACGGCGAGGGCGACGGTCCCGCGCGCTCCGAGGGCCGCGACGGCGCTCGCGGCCGAACCGACGCCGACCGGGGCGACCGGAGTGACCCGGACCGCCGACAGACCGGCGGGTCGGTCGGCTCGGGCGGCGCGACGCCGGGCTCCCGGACGCCCCCCGCCGGCGGCGAGAGCGGCCCGCCCGCCGAGCACACCGCGGGCGCGACCTACGAGGACATCGGCGGGTTGGACGAGGAGCTGGAGCTGGTGCGCGAGACGATCGAGCTCCCCCTCTCCGAGCCCGAGGTGTTCACTCGGCTCGGCATCGACCCGCCGAAGGGCGTCCTGCTGCACGGCCCGCCCGGCACCGGAAAGACGCTGATCGCCCGCGCCGTCGCCAACGAGGTCGACGCCGAGTTCATCACCGTCGACGGGCCGGAGATCATGTCGAAGTACAAGGGCGAGTCGGAGGAGCGTCTCCGGGACGTGTTCGAGCGCGCGAGCGAGACCGCTCCCGCGATCATTTTCTTCGACGAGATCGACTCGATCGCGGGCAAGCGCGACGACGGCGGCGACGTGGAGAACCGCGTCGTCGGCCAGCTGCTCTCGCTGATGGACGGGCTCGACGCCCGCGGCGACGTGATCGTCATCGGGGCGACGAACCGGGTCGACACCCTCGATCCCGCGCTCCGACGCGGCGGCCGGTTCGACCGCGAGATCGAGATCGGCGTCCCCGGCGAGGCCGGCCGGCGACAGATCCTCGACGTCCACACGCGCCGGATGCCCCTCGCCGACGACGTTGAGTTAGACCAGATCGCGAGCCGGACGCACGGCTTCGTCGGCGCCGACATCGAGGGGCTCGCGCAGGAGGCGGCGATGACGGCGCTGCGCCGCGCCCGCGAGTCGGACGAGCGGGCGCTCGACGACGTGACCGTCTCGAAGGCCGACTTCGAGGCCGCTCACGCTAACGTCGAACCGAGCGCGATGCGGGAGTACGTCGCCGAGCAGCCGACCACCGACTTTACCGACGTCGGGGGGTTGCCGGAGGCCAAAGAGAAGTTAGAGCGCGCCGTCACGTGGCCGCTGACGTACGGCCCGCTGTTCGACGCCGCCGACGCCGACCCGCCGACGGGCGTCCTGCTGCACGGCCCCCCGGGCACCGGGAAGACGCTGCTCGCACGGGCGATCGCCGGCGAGAGCGGCGTCAACTTCATACAGGTCGCCGGCCCGGAGCTGCTCGACCGGTACGTCGGCGAGTCCGAGAAGGCGGTCCGCGACCTGTTCGACCGCGCCCGGCAGGCGGCCCCCGTGATCGTCTTCTTCGACGAGATCGACGCCATCGCGGCCGACCGCGACGGTGCCGGCGGGGACGGCTCCGGCGTCGGCGAGCGCGTCGTCTCCCAGCTCCTGACGGAGCTCGACCGCGCCAGCGACAACCCGAACCTCGTCGTGCTCGCGGCGACGAACCGGCGGAACGCGCTCGATCCGGCCCTGCTCAGGCCGGGGCGACTGGAGACCCACATCGAGGTGCCCGAGCCCGACCGCGAGGCGCGCCGGAAGATCCTCGACGTCCACACCCGCGAGAAGCCGCTCGTGGAGGGGGTCGACCTGGAGCACCTCGCCGACGAGACCGAGGGGTACTCGGGCGCCGAGATCGCCTCGCTGTGCCGCGAGGCCGCGCTGGTCGCCATCGAGCGCGTCGCCGACGAGCACGGCGCGGCCGCGAACGACCACGCCGACGAGGTCGGGATCACGAGCGACGACTTCGCGGCGGCGCTGGAGACGGTGCGGCCCGCGACGCCCTGAGCGATGAGCGCCGAGAGGGGCCCGGGGCGCTCGGACGGCGGCGGTCCGGCGAGCGACGGCGACTCCGCGCCCGAACCGCCCACTCTCCGCGAACTCCTCGCCAGCGTCCGCGCGGCGGTCCGGACGCAGCCCCCGCGGGACCTCTTCCTCCTCGCCGTCCCGTTGCCGGCGCTGCTCGTCGCCGTGAGCCTCACGCCGGGGACCGACGCCTGGCGGCTCTCGCTCGCGACCGGCGGCGTCTTCGAGAGCCGGTGGGCGCTCTGGACCGCGTTCGCGTCGAGCTTCGTCCACGCGAGCCCCGGGCACCTCCTCGACAACCTCGTCAACTACTGGCTGCTCGTCGCAGTCGCGTACCCCCTCTCGGTCGTCGCGGGGTGGCGCGGGCGGCTGCTCGGGATCGCCGCGGTCTACCTGGCGGTCGTCCCGCTCGCGTCCGCGTGGGCGACTATCGTCGCGCTCGGCGGCCTGACGAACGCCCCGACAGCCGGCTTCTCGGACCTGAACAGCGCGCTCCTCGGCTATGTGGTCGTCGTCTGGTTCGCCGCGCTGGCGACGGAGGCGACCGGCGACGAGAGCGACGGACCGACCGAGGCCGACGGCGACGGGTCCGCCGCCCCGGCGGTCGGCGTCGACGCCCGCTGGGCGGTCGTCGCCGCGCTCGGGTCGCTCGCGCTCGCGTACCTCGCCCCGAGCGGCGTCGGCTACTTCCCGTCCCTACCGGCCGTCGGGTCCCTGTTCGCGCTCTGCGCGGCCCTCGTCGCCGCCGGGCTCTACGTCGGCGTCGGCCGCCCGCGGGTGGTCGGGCTCGACCTGCCCCCCGAGCGGGAGCTGCTGTACGTCACCGGCGCGAGCGTCGCCGCCGCCGGGGTGATCGGGTCGCTGGTCATCGTCCCGTTCGGCAGCAACGTGTTCGCGCACCTCGCCGGCTACGCCGTCGGGGTGGCGGTCCCGCTCGTCGGCGTCGTCCTCGACGGGTGAGTCGCGCTCGCGCGCGGACGCCGACTACTCGTCGCCGTGGCCGTGCCCCGATCCCTCGCCGTGGCCGTGCCCCGATCCCTCGCCGCGCTCGCGACCGACGTCGTCGGGGGTCGCCTCGGCGACGGCGTCGGCGCCGAACTCGTCCACCGGCGTCACGCTGTAGTCGACGGTGAGCGTGTCCTTCGTCGCCCGGATCTTCCCGACGAACGCGGATATCTCGTCTAAGCGACCCTCCAGCACGAACAGCTCCATGCAGTAGCGAGAGCCGACGTGGTTGTGGAAGTTGGAGGCGACGAGCCCCTCGTGCTCGTGGCGGAGCCGCATCATCCGCTCTTCGACGCTCGTGGTCTCGTAGTCGAACAGGACCGTCACCACCGCCATCAGCTCCCTGTCCTCCAGCTTGGCGTCCTCGAACTCGCCGAGGAGGTTCCGCGAAGCCTCGCGAACGACCTCGCTGCGCCCCGTGTAGCCGTGTTCGTCCGCGAACCCGTCGATCCGATCGAGCAACTCCTCCGGCATCGAGACGCTGACGACAGTCATGTATTAACCCACGCCGCCGATGTTGTTAATCCTTGAGGTCGGCGTCGTCGTCCGGGGCCGCCCCCGCGACCGATTCCGGTCTCTCCCCCTGGGCCGATTCCGGTCTCGCCCGCTCTGTCGCTCTCGGGACGCCGACGCGCTCGGAGAGCCACTCGTAGTGGTCGAGGAGCGCACGCTCCCCCGCGTCGGTCAGGGCGTACACGTCGGCGATCCCCTCGGTGCGGCGGTCGAGGAAGCCCGACTCCACCAGCGAACGGAGCGTCGCGTAGAAGGAGCCGGGATCGATGCGTTCGTCGTAGTGGTTCTCCAACCGGTTCTTCAGCGACTGCGCCCGCAGCTCGCCGGCGTCGTACAGCAGCGCGCAGAGGTCGCGACGGCGACCGCTGTGGAACCACTTCGTCATGGGTCGGCTAGCGTGCGGCGACTCACGACCGTTTCGGTCGCGGGCGGACGGTTCCAGCGCGTTATACAGCTGGTAGCCATAGTAAACTGACCGTACACTCAAATACGCGGCTATATTAAGACATTCACATTTTCTAACAGCGATTCACTTATTATGTGCCACTATATTATGTGTATTAGTGTGTGTTCACGGAAATTACTTATGAGCGAATGCTGCCACCGTGACACACGATGAACCTCGACCGACTGATCTGTCGCCACCGATACGAACGCAAAGCGATAATCATCGATCCCGACGAGGTCGTGGAGGCGTGTGCGAAGTGCGGTACGGAACGCGTTCGACGGATCGCCGGCTCTTGAGGTCACGTCCGCTCGACCAGCTCGTCGAGCCGGTCGACGCGCCGGTCGCCGAGCACGCACCGCCCGCGGTCCGCGTGGCCGACCCGCTCGACGTGAACCGCGTCGAGTCCGGCGTTCCACGCCGCGCCCACGTCGCTCTCGCCGTCGCCGACGTAGTAGCCGCGGTCCCCTCGCGGGTCGACGCCGAGCTCGCGCATCGCCAGCTCGATCGGCGCGGGGTCCGGCTTCCACCCCGTCTCGTCGGTACAGCAGACCACCGCGTCGAACCGACCCTCCAAGTCGACCCTGTCGAGGACGGGCTCGGCGAGGAACCGCTGGCAGTGGGTGACGAGCCCGGTCGGTCCGCCCGCGTCGTCGACGCGGTCGAGCAGTCGAGCGGCGTCGTCGTGGAGGTACGTCGCCTCCGCGCGGGCCGTCGGGTCCTCGACCGCGTGGAACGCGGGCCAGAAGTCGCCCGGGTCGACGCCGAGCTCGCGGAGGGTGTCGCCGCGCGGCCCGCCCAACCCGTGCCAGAGGACGTGCGCCTCGCGGTCGGAGAAGCGCCGGCCGAGCCGGTCGCCGACCCGGTCGAACACCGCGCGGGTGTACGACCACTCCGCGTCGACGAGCGTGCCGTCGAGGTCGAACAGGTGGAAGTCGTAGTCGACGACGGCCATGGGCGCGTCAGTAGAACCCGGACCGATAAGTGCGTTGCGGGGCCGCGGGTGACGGTGCCGCGCCACGCCGGTCGCCCGCCGTCAGGCTCTCACTCTCCCCGCACGTGGATCGACGAGCCGAGGTACTTGCCGAGGGCGGCGTCGACCGAGTCGGCGTTGAACCGGGAGAGATCCGCGGCGACCTCGCGTTTCAGCGCCTCGAGGTACGCCTCGTCGGTCCGGAGCTCCCGGAAGGACGCCTCGGTGACCTCGACGCCGAGGCGGTCGCTCGCGAGGCCTCGGAACGAGGGGTCGTCCCCGATCTCGCCGCGCCAGAGCCGGTCGCGGAAGAACAGCCACCCGTCCGTGCCGGGCTCGCTCGCGGGTATCTCCATCGTCGCCTCGAACCGATCGGGGTCCACCGTCGCTCCGTCCGGGTCGAGCCGGAACGCGACGGCGAACACGTAGGCGGCGTCCATAGACGTCGATATCCGGGATCGGAAGGTAAAAGTACATATCCCTCGGTCGAATTTATCAGAACGTATGCTGGACCGTCTCCGCGGCCTCGGCGAGCGCGCCTACCGGCGCCACCTCCGCCGCGAGATCGAGGACGTGCCGGCTCACGTCGCGATCATCCAAGACGGGAACCGGCGGTACGCCCGCGAGCGCGGCGCCGACGCCCCCGACGGGCACCGCGCCGGCGCCGACACCACCGAGCGGGTGCTCGACTGGTGCGCCGACCTCGGCGTCGCGGAACTGACGCTGTACGCCTTCTCCACGGAGAACTTCGAGCGCCCCGACGAGGAGCTGGCGCCGCTGTTCGACCTGCTGGAGCGCAAGCTCCGGGAGTTCGCCGACGCCGACCGCGTCCACGAACAGGGGGTTCGGGTCCGCGCCATCGGCGACGTCGCCCAGCTCCCGCCGCGCGTCCGCGACGCGGTCGACTACGCCGAGCGCCGTACCGCCGACAACGACCGGTTCAGGTTGAACATCGCGTTGGCGTACGGCGGGCGAACGGAACTGCTCGACGCCGCGCGGACGATCGCCGCGGACGTCGACGCCGGGGCCCTCGACCCGGCCGACGTCGACGTCGAGACCGTCGAGGACCGACTGTACGACCGCCCGGTCCGCGACGTCGACCTCATCGTCAGAACCGGCGGCGACGAGCGCACCTCGAACTTCCTGCCGTGGCACGCGAACGGCAACGAGGCCGCCGTCTACTTCTGTGCGCCGTACTGGCCGGATTTCTCGCAGCGCGAGTTCCTCCGCGCTATCCGGACCTACCAGTCCCGCGAGGAGTCGTGGCAGCGCGCCCGCGCCGAGCGCGCCGTCGCGCTGGTCCGGGCGGTCGCCGAAGTGGAGATCGCCGAGGCCCGGGCCGTCGCCCGACGGCTTCGGGGGCGCGTCCCTCGGCTCGACGGCAACGAGCTCTCCGACGACGCCCTCGGAATCGCCGAGAGCGAGTCGGCCGGACCGGTCGACGGCGACCCCCAAGAGTCGAAGGGCGCGAACTAAGCCGTCCCCGGCGCGATCCCGCCCTCGTTCCGCGTCAGCAGGTACACCGCGAACGAGGAGAGCCAGTGCGAGCCCGCGTAGTCGTCGGTGAGCACGTCCGCGGCCCCCGCCTCGGCGTGCCGGCGCGCCGCCGCGTCCAGCGGCTCCCGCAGTCGGGTCGCCGCCGGCCCCTCCCGCCCCGAAAGCGCGTCGGCCAGTCCCGCGAGACACCACGCGCGGGAGACGTTGAGCCCGATCAGGTGCATCGCGGCGCCGTCGCCCTCGTCCGGTTCGACGTCGACGGGCGTCAGCAGCGCGTCGTGCGGCGCCCCCGTGAGGTCCGGGAGGAACCCGTCGAGCCACGCCGCGAACGGGTCGGGGGCGAGGACCCGGCGCATGAGGTCCGCCTCGGTCAAGGCGGGCGAGACGAAGTCCCACCCGACGGGCTCCGCGCCCACGACGCCGGCCGAATCGTCCGCGTACAGTCGGCTCGCCGTCGTCTCGGCCTCGCGTTCGAGCTCCGCGTCGCCGACGACCCGCGCGTAGTCGAGGACTCCGGCGAGCGCGAACGCCGTGTTGCCGTGGGTGCCGACGCGGTGCGGGCGGTCGACGCCGAGGAACGACTCCAGGGTCCCCCGGCGAACCCGGTCTTCGAGGGGGCGGAGGGTCTCGCGCCACGCGTCGGCGCGGGAGTCGTCCCACAGGCGCAACTCGGCGGCGAGCCGCAGCAGCCACGACCAGCCGTACGGCTCCTCGAAGCTCGGATTCGCGTCGAGGTACTCCACCTCGCCCGCGACGTGTTCGGGTGTCAGCCGCCCGTCGACGACGGTCGCGATCTCACCTTCGTCCGGGTGGTCCGAGGCGACCCGCAGCAGCCGGACGAGCGCCCAGTGGCTGTGGACCGCCGAGTGCCAGTCGAAGCAGCCGTAGAAGGCCGGGTGCTTCTCAGAGGGGCGCGGCGGCGCGTCCGGCCCCTCCACCGCTCCCTGGTAGTGCGGGTACTCGGTCTCGATTCCGTCCAGCGGGTGAGCGGTCAGCGCGCTCGCGACCGCGTCGTCGAGCGCGTCGGCCCGGCCGGCCCGGAGCGCGTCCGACGAGATCGTCTCGAATGCGTTCACGTCGGGAGGTCGGCGGGCCGCCTGTTCAATCGGTCGGTCGAATGCGAGAGAATAGCACCCTCTATCGGTCGGCCGAGCCCGGTCACGCCGGGTTCTTTCGGGTCAGGTCGCTCCCGCAGATCGGGCACCGCTCCTTGTTCTCGTCGAACGTGCGGTTGCAGCCGACGCACTGGAAGCGCCACTCGCGCTCCTCCGTGATCCCGTCTCTGGCGATGGGTTCGACGTCGAGGTCGAGCCGCTCGGCGACGTTCTGCATCGCGTAGTCGTCGGTGACCAGCGTCGCGCTCAGTTCGAGCGCGGTCGCGATCAGCCGCGTGTCGGTGTCGGACAGCTCCGCGTCGTCGCCCGAGCCGCGCGCGGCGCGCCGGACGTTGTCGATGACCTCCGGGGCCGGGACGTGGATCGTCATCCCCGACCCCTCCATCGCGTCGAAGCGGAGCGCCCCTTCGCCATTGAGCTCCTCGTGCACTTCGGGCACCGAGACGACGTCGTCGTCGGTGGTGTACTCGTGGATGAACGCCGAGGTGTCGAGGACCTCCATCAGCGGGCGACGACGATGTAGTCCTTCACCGCCTTCACGTTCCCGACCGGCACTTTCAGTCGGCCCATCTCGTCGACGTCGAACCCGGAGCGCTCGGGGCTGAGGTGCTCGTGCGGGCTGACGAGCAGGTCGTTCAGCTCCCCGGACTTCAGGTCCATCGTGATGTTGTACAGGTCGCCCAGTTCGGTCCCGTCCGAGCTCATCACCGCCTTCCCGGAGAGGTTCTCCGCGAGGATGTCTACCATGTCCTCACCGTCCGTGGCAACGGTATTAAACGCCACGGGGGCGTCCGACGGGCGACGGACGCTGACCGGCGGACATCGGGCGACGGCCATTGACCGGCGGACATCGATCGCCTGACACTGGACGGCGGTCGCCGGGCGGCGGACGCCGACGCGGGACGGGCCCGGATCGGGGCGAAACGGCCGGTCGCATTTTGAAAGGCTTAACTGACGCCCGGGCGGAATACCGGGTAACCGACCTTCTCGGGGCGATCACCTATGACCGACCACACAAACGCGGACACCCTTCGGACGCCGATCGTCGCCGTGTTGGGTCACGTCGACCACGGCAAGACGAGCCTGCTCGACACGATTCGCGGCTCCGCCGTCAGCGAGGGCGAGGCCGGCGCGATCACCCAACACATCGGGGCGACGGACATCCCGCTCGACACCATCTCCGGGATGGCGGGCGAGCTCATCGACCCGACCGACTTCGACCTCCCCGGTCTCCTGTTCATCGACACGCCGGGCCACCATTCCTTCTCGACGCTGCGCGCCCGCGGGGGCGCGCTCGCCGACATCGCGGTGCTCGTCGTCGACGTCAACGACGGCTTCCAGCCGCAGACGGAGGAGGCGATCGACATCCTCAGACGCACCGGCACTCCCTTCGTCGTCGCCGCCAACAAGGTGGACACGACGCCGGGGTGGAACCCGCAGGACGGCCAGCCGATCCAGAAGAGCCTGGAGGCGCAGTCGGAGCGCGCCGAGTCGATGCTCAACGAGAACCTCTACGAGATCATCGGCCAGCTCTCCGACGCCGGCTTCTCCGCGGACCTCTACTGGCGCGTGCAGGACTTCCAGAAGAACATCGGCGTCGTCCCCCTCTCGGCGATCACGGGCGAGGGGGTCCCCGACCTCCTCACGGTGCTGATGGGTCTCTCCCAGCGCTTCATGAAAGAGGAGATGGCGATCGACGTCTTTGGGGCCGGCGAGGGGACGGTCCTCGAAGTGAAAGACGAGCGCGGCTTCGGCGCCACCATCGACACGGTGGTGTACGACGGCGTCGTGCGCAACGGCGACCGGATCGTCGTCGGCGGGCAGGACGAGCCGATCGTCACCGAGATCCGCGCGCTGTTGCAGCCGCGGCCCTTAGAGGAGATCCGCACCGAGAAGCAGTTCGAGAAGGTGGCCGAGGTCGGCGCCGCGGCCGGGGTGAAGATCGCGGCGCCGGACCTCGACCGGGCGATGGCCGGCGCGCCGGTCCGGGTCGTCCGCGACCGACCGGAGGCGGAGGTCGTCGAGGAGGTGAAAGCCGAGCTCGCGGAGATCGAGGTAGAGACCGCCGAGGACGGCGTCGTCGTCAAGGCCGACACGCTCGGCTCGCTGGAGGCGATGGCGAACGCGCTCCGCGAGGCGGAGGTGCCAATCCTGCGCGCCGAGGTCGGCGACATCGCGCCCCGCGACATCGCCGTGGCCGAGACCGCGAACCAGGACGAGCACAAGGCGATCCTCGGCTTCAACGTCGACCTGCTGGCGAACGCCGAGACGGAGCTGGAGAACGCCGACGTGAAGCTGTTCACGAACGACGTCATCTACCAGCTGATCGAGGACTACGAGACGTTCGTCGAGGAGCGCCAGCGCGCCCAACAGGAGACGGTGCTGGACAAGGTCGTCCGGCCCGCGCGTTTCCGCATTCTCCCCGACCACACGTTCCGCCAGAACGACCCCGCGGTCGTCGGCGTCGAGGTCATTTCCGGCACGGTCCAGAACAACCGCAACGTCGGGATGTTCGAGGGCAACGAGTTCGATCGCGTCGGGCAGCTCTCCGGGATCCAGAAGCAGGGCGACGACGTCGACGAGGCGCGCGCCGGCGAGCGCGTCAGCATCGCTATCGACGGGCCCACGGTCGGGCGCGGAATCGAGGAGGGCGACACCCTCTGGACCGAGGTCCCCGAGAAGCACGCGAAGATCCTCGAACAGGAGCTGAAAGAGGAGATCACCGCCGACGAGCGCGAGGCGCTCTCGGCGTATCTCGACACGAAGCGGAAGCGGGACCCCTTCTGGGGCAAGTAGCGGTCACAGGGGATTTTTACCCGGACGCCGAAGGCCGACCGCATGCTCTCCCGCGAGAACGCCGTCATCCTCCTGTGTATGGCCGCCGGACTGGCGCTGGCCTACGGCGGCCGCGTCCTCACGGAACTGAGCGACACCGTCCTGATCGGAGCGCTGTTGACGGTCGGAGTCGTCGTCCCGCAACTGCTCAACGGCTACTTCGACGCCAGCGAGGAGGCGTGAGACGTCTCTGCGTGTCTTCTCCGAGCGGCCCGCGGCGGGTCGGCGCCCTCAGAGCGACTCGCCGCAGCTCGGACACTCGAGACCGCGGTCGCCCGCGACCGGCTCGACGCTGATACGGCAGGTCTCACACCACCGACGCCCCCGGGTCTCTTCGGTCGGCACGTCGTGTGTCATACGTTGTCACTACTCACGGCCGGGTTATAATCGTTACCGCCGCCCCGGTGCGCCGTGACGGCAGCGAGGCCCGGAGTCACCGCGGTAACGTCCAGTTCACGTCGACGCCGCGGTCGGGGAACCGGGGCGTGGAGACGACCTCGAACGTCCGGTCCGCCGCGCCCTCGGTCGTCGGCGCCGCGGCCATGAGCCACGCCACGTCGGCACGCGAGACGGTTCCCCACAGCCTCGCCCCCGGCTCGGCCGTCGTGACGAGCCCCGTCCGCCGGCCGTTCGTTAGGATTCCGGGGCGGAGGACCGTGTGTCGGATCGGCGCGTCGCGGAGCGCGGCCTCCGCCTCGCCCTTGGCCTCCTGTAACGGACCGATGAACGCGTCGAAGGCGGACGCGAGCGGGCTCGACGGCTCGGGGCCGACGCCGATCGCCGACTCCATCACGAGCGCGTCGACGCCGGCGTCGACCGCCGCCTCCACCAGCGCTCGGTTCCCGGCCCCGTCGACGAACGGCGGGCCGCTCCGGACGGTCGAGCTGGTGCTCCCGACGGCGCTGATGACGGCGTCGACCCCCTCGACGGCCGCGGCCAGGTCGGACGGGTCGAGGAGGTCGTCCACCGCGACCTCGTCCGCGCCGGCCGCCCGGAGGTCGGCGGTGGCGCCCGCGGACCGCGTGAGCGCGCGAACGGTGTCCACTCGCCGTCCGACTCGCCGCAGCACCTCTCGGCCCGTTCCCCCGGTGGCGCCCGCGACGAGGACCGCGTCGATGTCGGTCGGATCCATGTCTCACGTTCGAAGCGGAGCGCAAAGAACGCCCGGGTCGGACCGGTTCCGCCCGCGCCGCGCGGCCGCGTCTTCGCTGAGGCGTTGTCAGAAAAAGCCGCTCGCGTCCGCGGGTCGGAGCCGGGGTCCGACGCCGTCGGTTCGCCGCTTTTATACTCCGTTTCGGTCCCGACGCCGATCGGGACGGGCCTGAGTGCGAAACTACTCGTCGTCCGCCAGCATCTGCCGGATCTCCTCCAGCTTGAAGTAGGACGCCAGTCCGAGTATCGTGACGGGCCAGAAGCCGACGAACTGGCCGCGCTGCTTGTCGCCGCGCACGTAGTAGAAGTACAGTGCGAGTGCGACCGAGCCGACCGATGCCAGCACCGCGGGAGTGAGACCGTCGGTACCGATTCCTTCCGCGGCTTCGACCGCCGTGTCCTCAGTTGAGTCGCTCACAGATTCAGTAGGGTGCGTACATGTAAATCAGTTCCCGTCAGCGAGAACGAACGACCCGGATTCGGCGGCTCTGTCGTCGCGCTCTCGCCGCGGACGCCTTAGTCGGAGCGCTCGCGCTCCGACCTGCGGACGGCGAGGAAGATGAGCACCGAGAGCGCGATCATGACGACTGCGAACAGTCGATCGTTCCCGTCGTCGCGTTCGTCGTCTGTCGCGGGCATGATGACGACCTTTGGACGCTCGCGCACATACGTCTTCGTTCCCCGAAGCGCGCCGCAGCCGCGATCGGTCGGCCGTCGCGACCCGTACCGAACCGGAGACCGGTCCCCGCGCGCGGACCGGTCGCTCCTCGAATCGTGGCAAACGATTACACGTTTACGCCCCCACGTTGGGGTATGGACGATATCGACCCGGACGCACTGATGATCGCCGTCGGCGTCGCGCTCAGCCTGATCGCCGTGATAGAGCTTTACCCGGCCTGGAAGCGATCCAGGCAGGAGTGACCGCTCCGGCCCGTCCGGTGTCAGTCCCGCGACGGCTCGGTGGAGCCGGCGGTCGTCGCGTGTCTCACCAGCCGGGTGGCCGTCGCCTTCCACCGCACCGACACGTCGTCGCCCTCGGTGAGCGCCAGCCGGGACGCGCTCTCGGCGGTGACCAGCACGTGGAACGCCGTGCCCTCGACCGCGACGCGAACCGTGCAGACCGTCTCGCCCGCGTCGATGTCGACGACCGTCCCTCGGAGCCGGTTCCGCGCGCTCGTCGCGTCCGGGTCGATGTCGGCGTCCCCCGAGTGCATCGTCACCGCGTCGGCGCCGACTCTGACCTGCACCGCGTCGCCGACGGTCGCGTTATCGTGGAGCCCCCGAAGCGTGCCGACCGCGGTGTCGACGTCGGCCAGTTCGCCGTCGACGCTCGCGACCGTCCCGTCGAGCACCGTCTCGGGCACGCTCGCGGTCGCGGCGAGCACGGCCTGCAGTCGGTCGTAGCGGTCGAGCAGCTCGCGCCCGGCGTCGGTGAGCCGGCTGCCGCCGCCCCCCGAGCCGCCGCGCCGGCGCTCGACCAACCGGCCGAACGCCTCCTCTAGGCGCTCTATCCGCGAGAGCGCTCGGGCCCGCGAACGCCCCAGCTCCGCGGCCGCGCCCGCGACCGAGCCCGCCTCGTGGACCGCCCGGAGGAGCGCGGCGTCCCGCCCGTCGAACTCGGCGTCGCCCTCGATGAGCGCCGCGCTGCCGCGGCCCGCGCCGGCGGCGCTCCCTTCGGCGGCGCCCTCGTCGCCGCTTTCGTCCATGTCGACACCGTCGTCCCGGGGGGTGTTGGCGCTTTCCCTCCCGGTACGCCGGCGTCCCCGACGGCGACGTAACCGGTTCCAGTCGTCTTCCCCTCCGATTCCGACCGATCTCGGGGCGCGATCGGACACCGGCTCGGCTTCACCGGCGCACCTCGATCGCTCCGTGCGGGAGCGAGTAACCGATCGCGGTTATCCGCGTGCAGAAATTATATTACCTATCAGTCCATCGGTGTGTCTATGTCGATACATCGAAGACGGTTCGTCGCCGCGCTCGGCGCAGGGGCTGTCGCGAGCACCGCCGGCTGTGCGCAGTTGGGGGGGAGCCAAGAGCAGACCGGCGGCGGGGCCGCCGTGGCCGGCGAGGCCCTGACGCTCACGACCACGACGAGCACCTACGACACGGGGCTCCTCGACGCGATCCACGGCGACTTCGAGGAGATGTACGGCGTGACCGTCGACGCGGTCGCGCAGGGGACGGGCGCGGCCCTCGAGTCGGCCCGGAACGGCGACTCCGACGTTGTGATGGTCCACGCCCGCGGGCTCGAAGACGAGTTCCTGCGGAACGGGTACGGGATCAACCGCCGGGACCTGATGTTCAACGACTTCGTGATCGTCGGTCCCGAGAGCGACCCGGCCGGGATCCAGGGGATGTCCTCGGCGACCGAGGCGCTCACGGCGATCGCCGAGGCGGGGGCCCCGTTCGTCTCCCGCGGTGACAACTCCGGCACGCACACCAAGGAGCTGAACCTCTGGGAGGCCGCGGGGACCGACCCCGGCGGCGACTGGTACCAGGAGATCGGCGCCGGGATGGGCGAGGCGCTCAACAACGCCAACCAGCAGGGCGCGTACACGCTCTCCGACCGCGGCACGTTCATCTCGCAGCGCTCGGAGATCGACCTGACGATCCTCGTGCAGGGGCCGATCGAGGACGGCCCGGAGATCCTCGCGAACCCCTACGGGATCATGGCCGTCAACCCCGGCGTCCACGACAACGCCAACTACGACCTCGCGATGGCGTACATCGGCTGGATCACCAGCCCCGGGGCCCAAGAGGCGATCGCCGACTACCAGATGAACGGAGAGCAGCTGTTCTTCCCCAGGGCGGTCTCCGAGAGCCCTGACTTCCAGCAGTACGTTCCGGAAGGTTGGAGTGGGAACTCCACCGACGGGTGAGCGTGCCGCTCGAATCAGTCGCACCGCTGCTGCCGACCGTTCTCGGGAGCCCGGTTACCGCTGACCTCCCGGCCCTCCTCGGGGGACCAGTCGCCGCTGACCTCCCGGCCCTCCTCGACCTTCCGTTCAGGGACGGGTACGTCTGGAGCATCATCTACGTCTCCCTGTACGTGAGCCTCACGGCGGTGGCGCTGAGCACGCTGTTCAGCATCCCGATCGCGGTCGTGATGGGATTCACCGACTTCCCGGGCAAGCAGTTCGCGAAGTCCGTGATCAACACCGGGATGGGGTTCCCGAGCGTCGTCGTCGGCCTCCTCGTGCTGTTCGCCGTCTCGAACCAGGGACCGCTCGGCGCGCTCGATCTGGTCTTCACGAAGCAGGCGATGATCATGTCGCAGTTCGTACTCGCGACGCCGCCGATCACGGCGATCAGCCTCGCGGCGATCTCCGGCGTCGATCAGAACGTCCGCGACGCCGCCCGCGTGCTCGGCGGCACGCGCGTCGACGTGGCGCTCGTCGTCCTCAAGGAGGCCCGGTACGGTATCGCCACCGCGATCCTCGCGGGATTCGGCCGCGCTATCAGCGAGGTCGGCTCCGTGCTCATCGTCGGCGGCAACATCACCGGCGCGGACGGGATATCGAAGACGCGGACGCTGACGACCGCCATCCAGCTCGAGGCCAGACAGGGGCAGTACGAGACCGCGATGATACTCGGCGCCGTCCTCGTCGCGCTCGTGTTGACGGTCAACGCCGTCGTGATCCGGCTCGGCGATCAGGGGGTGCACCGCTGATGCTCCGGCTCCGGAACGTCTCCCGCTCGTACGGCGACGGGCCGGTGTTCCGCGATCTCTCGCTGACCGTCGACTCCGGGGAGGTGGTCGCGGTGATCGGTCCGTCCGGCGTCGGCAAGACGACCCTGCTCCGGACGCTCGCGCTCTCGCTCGAACCCGACGACGGCGCCGTCGCGCTCGACGGCACCGACGTGTGGACCGCCGAGGAGTCGGAGCGGCTCGCACTGCGCCGGCGGGTCGGGATGGTGTTCCAGGAGGCGAGCCTCTTCGACGCGCCCGTCGCGCGCAACGTCGAGTACGGCCTGCGGATCCGCCGCCCGTGGGCGGACCGGCTTCAGGCCCAGCTCCGCTCGCTCGTCGGGCTGCACGAGCCCGCCGACGCCGTCGGCGACGCGCTCGACGTGGTGGGGCTCTCCGAGAAGGCGACCCAGCGGGCGGACTCGCTCTCCGGCGGCGAGGCGCAGCGGGTGTCGTTCGCCCGGGCGCTGGCGTACGACCCCGACGTCCTCCTCCTCGACGAGCCCACCTCCGACCTCGACCCGCGGAACACCGCCGTCATCGAGGACGCGATGGCGAAGGCCCGCGACCGCGGGATCGGCGTCGTCGTGGCGACGCACGACATGCATCAGGCGGAGCGCGTCGCGGACCGAGTCGCGGTGCTGCTCGACGACGGTGTCACCGAGGTCGGCCCGACCGAGCGGATCTTCGAAGACCCGTCGGACGAGCGCACCCGGAAGTTCATCTCCGGGGAGCTGGTGTACTGACGCGCATCGAGGAGTAGGTGTAGTACGTCGCGAGGAGAGTCGTTTACAGGTCGGAGCGTGGTGTTGCTGTCGACTGTTTATAAATGGTCGGCGTTGCTGCGGTGAACACTTCCAAAGCCCCAACCGGTGAGGCGGACGCACGCTCGCTACGGTCCTCAGTCGCTCGTTTCACTCGCTCCTTGCGGTCCTTGCATCGTCATCAGAACGCTTCGCGTTCTGATTGGCTCACGAGAGCGGAGCTCTCGTGAACGCCTCCGTCCGCCTCACCGGCTGCCCTTTTGAGTCCCACCTATACCGCACAGCACCTCACACTTCCCCAGCCTCGCGGTTCGCGCTCTGCGAGCGCTCACCGCGTCCAGCGAGAATCGGAGATTCTCTGGCAGTCGGGCTTCGCCCGACGACCTCGCACCGTCGGCTCGCGGCCTGTCGGCCGCTCACCGGGGCGCGCCGCCGCCTCCGTCATTTATAAAATAATCTTCGCCATCATTCACGGCTATTTAAATACTGGATCGCCGTCGCCTCAGCTGTCGAAGTCGAGCTCGACCGCCTCGCCGGCCTCGGGGTCGCCCGGATCGACCACGTCGTCGCCGGCGGCGAAGCCGGCGTGGAGGTGCCCGTACGTGCGGTCGACCGCCTCCACGATAACCTTCGTCTCGCCGGTCACGGGCATGAAGTTCGTGTCGCCGTTCCACCGCGGGACGACGTGAGTGTGGAGGTGGTCGATCGACCCCCCGGCGGCGGCCCCGCCGAGGTTCTGGCCCGTGTTCACGCCGTCGGGGTCGACGTCGTGGCGCAACGCCGTCAGCGTCGCCGACTTCAGCCGTGCGTGGTCGAGGAGGGTCGTGTCGTCGAGGTCGGTCGGATCCTCGACGTGCTCGTCCGGGATCACCATCGCGTGGCCCGGGTTGTACGGGGCGTTGTTCAAGAGGACGTAGTTGCGCTCGCTCTCGGCGACGATCCGCGCCTCGCGGGCGTCCTCGCGGTCCGGCAGGACGCAGAACGGGCAGCCGTCGATCGGGTCCGACTCGCGCTCGACCCACTCGATCCGCCACGGGGCGTAGATCCGGTCCATCAGTCGTCGAAGCCGTGGATCCCGGCCGTCGTCACCTCGACGCCGTCCTCGGTGATCAGCAGGGTGTGCTCCGCCTGGCTCACCAAGGCGTCGTCGGCCTCCTTCAGGACGGGGTACCCCTTGACCGCGCCCGCCTGCTTGAGCCGCCGCAACGCCATCTCGACGCGGTCGCCCTCCAGCCACCGCGCCGCGAACGGGAGGTCGTCGAACGCCTCGATCTCCTCTAAGGCCTGCCGCGCGCGGCGGTCGCGCACGCTCGCCGAGCCCTGTCGCTCGAAGATCTCCTCGTCGGTCCCCTCGCCGACCTTCCCGCGGCCGTCGGTGGCGAACGGCTCGATCGCGACCGCCTGCCCCGGCTCTAGCTCGACGGAGCGGTCGACCCCCCGGTTCGGCACCGTCGGCCCCGTGTGGGCGTCGTAGCGCTCGACGCCGTGGCCGGAGAGGTTCAGGACGGGGGTGTAGCCGTACCCCCGGATCACGTCCTCGATCGCCGCGCCGACGACGCCGACCTCGACGCCCGGACCGGCCTCGTCGACCGCGGCCTCCAGCGCCATCTCGGCGGCCTCGACGAGCTCCGGGTTCCCGGAGTGGTCCACGGTCACCGCGGCGTCGGCGATGTAGCCGTCGACGTGGACGCCGACGTCGAGACACACCATCTCCTCGCCGAACTCCGTGTCGTCGTCCCGGCTCGGGGTGGCGTGCGACGCCTCGGGATCGACGCTGATGTTGACGGGGAACGCGAGCCCGGCTCCCTGCTCGCGGACGAAGTCCTCCGTCCACTCGGCGACCTCCAAGTGCGACCGCCCCGGCTCGACCATCTCGCGGGCCTCGTTCGTCGCCTCGACCAACACCGCGCCGGCCTCCCGGTAGCTCTCGACCGCGTCCTCGTCCAGGGATCCGTGACTCATGACCGTCGGTTCGACCAGCGACCGCAAAGAGGTTGCGGAGGGACGGCGACGGCGCTAGTCGCGCACGTCCGTCGCGGCGGAGCTTCCGCCGTCCGCCCCGGCGACCGTCCCGCCGTCGGCGTCGGCCGCGGCGGTGTCCTCGGTGTCGGCCGCGGCGGTGTCGTCGCCGTCTGGCTCGGCCGCAGTCCCGCCGTCGGCGTCGGCCGCGGGGAGCCGCATCCGCACCACCGTCCCCGTCGGGTCCCGCGTCTCGATGTCGAGCTCGCCGCCCGACTCCGTGACGATCCAGTGGACGAGCCAGAGTCCCAGGCCGCTCGCGTGCTCCAGCGCCGTCTCGCGCGCCTCCGAGAAGACCGCCCGCTCGACCGGCGGGATCCCCGGGCCGTCGTCGGCGACTTCGATCCGGTACCCGCCGTCGGCGGCCGCGACCGCGACGTCGACGGTCGGGCGATCGCGGTCGTTGTGGACCACGGCGTTCTCCAGCACGTTCCGGACGGCGGACTCGAGGAGTTCGTCGGCGTGCGCGACGGCGGCGTCGGGAGTCGAGACCCGCACCGTCGCGTCCGGGAACGACGATTCGAGCGACTCGGAGAGCCGCTCGACCAGCCGCGCGAGGTCGAT
The DNA here is from genome assembly GCF_002252895.1 of Halorubrum sp. Eb13. NCBI lineage: Archaea > Methanobacteriati > Methanobacteriota > Halobacteria > Halobacteriales > Haloferacaceae > Halorubrum > Halorubrum sp. Eb13. The sequence goes on from NZ_NHPE01000058.1 coordinate 117,782, forward strand.
CCGCGTCTGTCCGGCCTCGTTGTGGAGCGCCACGTCGATCTCGCGGGCCTGGTCGCTGAGGTGCGTCAGCGTCTCCACCTTCCGGTCGATGATGTCCAAGTAGTCGCCGCCGTCCTCGTCGACGTGGTCGCGCAGGAGGTCGGCGTAGCCGCCGATCACGTTCGTGTCGTTCTTCAGGTCGTGTCTGAGCACGCGGTTGAGGACCTGCAGGCGTTGCTCGTACCGACGGCTCTCCGTCACGTCCGTCGCGGTGATCACGACCTCCTCGGTGTCGTCGAACAGGCGCTCGACGGTCGTCTCGAACCGGCGCCAGTTCCCGTCGGCGTGGGCGATGCGGTGGTCGAGCGGCTGCGGCTCGTCGGTCTCGAACGCCCGCTCGAACGCGCGCTGCGACTCCAACTCGTCGTCGGGGTGGACGAGGTCGACGATCGGTCGCCCCTCGACCTCGGCGGGCGAGTGGCCGAGCAGCCGCTCTATCGACGGGCTCACGTAGCGGGCGAGACCGTCGGTCCCGCAGACGGCCACGACGTTCGGCGACTTCTCGATGAGGGTCCGATACCGGCGCTGGAGAGTCTCCCGCTCGGTGACGTCCCGGAAGAGGAGGACGGTGCCGCCGACCCCGTCACGCGGCGGCGCTCCGGCGTCAGCGCCGTCGATCGCGTGGGCGTCCACGGTCAGGAACCGGTGACTCTCCCCGTCGGTGAGGGTCACCCGGAACTCGCCCTCGCGCGACGACTCGGTCCGGGCGCCCCGCATCGCCTCGACGACGCCCGGGGCGGAGTCGAACGCCTCCACGACGTCTCGTCCGACCGCGACGGACGGGAACAGTCCCCTCGCCGGCTCGTTGACGTCGACGATACGGCCGGTCGCGTCCACGACGACGACCCCGTCGGCGAGGTTCGCGAAGACGGTATCGCGGGCGATCGGCGAGAGGTCGAGGAGACGGTGTCTGAACACGATCCAGCCGATCACCCCGGACGTGGCGGCGAACGTCACCGGCGTCAGGTCGACGAACGTCGGCCCGACCGCGCCCCAGACGCCGAGGACGCCGGCGACCGTCGGTGCGACGCCGGCGACGAGCAGCAGCGCCGCCTGCCGGCGGAACACGCCCTCTCGGGTGAGCGCCGCGTACCCGAGGACGGCGAAGGTGACCAGGTTCACGGCGTACGAGTAGGCCACGAACGCGAGGAGCTCCGGCGTGGGGGCGTACTCCACGACGAGGTAGCCGCCGACGTCGGCGAGCGACGGGTCGCGGTAGAACAGCGCCTCGGGACCGATCAGGAGGGCGCCGGAGACCACGGCCGCGGGAACGAGACAGAGCAGGGCGAACCGGCGCGGCCGGAGCCACGACGTTCGGTCGACGTACGCGAGCACGAACGCGGGCCAAGCGACCGCGAGGGTCCCGGTCCCGACCCAGACGAACCGGTTCCAGAAGAGGGTCGCGTCGAGCGCGGTCGCCGACAGTTGGGCCGCGTACGCCAGCGACCAGACCCCGCTCCCGAGCGCGACGCCGACGAACGCGCGGACGAGCGCGCGCTCCCCTCGCCCCCGACTCCTCGCGGCGTACGCGGCGAAGGAGAAGGAGGCGAGCGCCGCCACGAGCAACGGGGCCGTGTACGGCGTCGGTTGCCACACCATCGATATCGTTAGCATGACAGTAGCGGATAAAAGTGGACCGGACCGAACGCCCTAAGACGCCGCCGAAACGACAGCAGGTATGCTCGATCCCGGCGATTCCGCACCCCCGATCACGCTGGCCGACCAGCACGGCGCGACCGTCACCGTCGACCCGGACGAGTCGCGGTACACGGTGGTCTACTTCTACCCGCGCGCCGACACGCCGGGCTGTACCGCCGAGGCGTGCGGGTTCCGCGACGAGTGGGACGCCTTCGAGGGGGCCGACGTCGCCGTCGTCGGGATCAGCGACGACCCCGTCGAGGAGTTGGAGCCCTTCGCCGAGAAGCACGACCTCCCGTTCACGCTGCTGTCGGACCCCGACGGCGAGGTCGCGAGCGCGTACGACTCGTACGGCGAGAAGCAGATGTTCGGCAACACCTTCGACGGCGTGTTCCGGAACACGTACGTGCTCGACGGCGAGGGGACCGTCGTCCTCGCCTACGAGGGCGTCTCTCCCGAGGACCACGCGGTCGAGATCGTCGAGGACATCGCCGCGCTCGACGGCTGAGGTCGGCGGCGACCCTCCGCGTCGCCGTCGTCGCGACGGCCCCGTCAGAACAGCCCGCCGACCCGCGAGAGGAGCCGCGGGACCTCGTCGGCGATCGCGTGCCGCTTCAGGAGCGCGAAGCCGGCGACGATGACGAAGAAGCCGACGACCGTCAGCGGCGTCACGGGCTCTAAGAGGAGGACCGCACCGGCGACCGTCGCGACGACCGGAACGACGTAGGAGACGAGGTTGATCTCGAACGGGCCCAGCCGGTCGAGCAGCGTGAAGTAGATGCTGTACGCGACGGCCGAGGACATCACGCCGAGGAACAGCAGCGAACCGACCGCGGGAAGCTCCGTGACCGGGAGCCGTTGGGTCTCGCCGAGCGCGGCGCTGAGCCCGTGGATCAGCGTGGCGCCGAACAGCATCGCCCACCCCGTGAGCGCGATGCTGGAGAAGCTCGTCGTCACGGTGCGGAGCCCGACGCTGCCGACCGCGACCGCGAGCACGCCGATCGAGATCAGCCCGACCCCGATGGTGACGCCCCCGGCGAGGTTCGCGGGGTCCGGCTGGGCGACGAGCCCGACGCCGATAAACGCGAGCACCACACCGAACGCGCCGCGCGCGTCGAGGTCAGAACCGCCGATCCAGGCGGCCGCGACCGCCGCGGTCGCGATCGGCACGAGGCTGTAGGTGATCGAGGCGATGCCGCTGGTGGTGTACTGCTGTCCGACGAACAGCAGCGAGTTGTTGGCGGCGACGGAGAGCCCCCCGCTGAAGCCGATGGCGGCGAAGTCGCCGCGCGTGCTGGGGAGCGGTCCCGTCTCCGTCAGGAGGACGTACGACACCAACACCAGCGCCGCCACGTCGAACCGGTAGGCGGCGTACAGCACCGGCGGGTAGTAGTCGAGGCCGACCTCGATGGCGACGAAGGAGCCGCCCCAGAGCGTGGCGAGGGTGAAAAACAGGACGACGTCTCGATACCGTGACACGGTCGAAGGAAGGCGACGGGGAATAAAGCGGTGTCCGTTGCGGAGGACGCCGCCGGATCGTGGCCGGACGGCCGGCGGTCCGGTCGCGGCCGTCCGACTCGCTTTCCGCCCGGTCCGCTCAGTAGCCGCGGACGATCAGGTAGTCCGCGAGGTCCTCGAGGAGGCTCCGCGAGCCGCTCTCGGGAAGCAGTTCGAGGTGCTCTTTCGACCGCGCGGTGAGGTCCTCCGCGGTCTCGCGGGCGTACGCGATGGAGCCGGCCTCCTCCAAGGCGGCCACCGCGTCCTCGATGGCCGACTCCGTGACCTCGGCCGGGGTGTCGGCGTCGACGAGGCCGTCGACGTCGACGCCCTCTTGACGCGCGTGGAGGGTGATCAGCGTCTCCTTCCCCTCGACGAGGTCGGAGCCGCGCTGTTTCCCCAGCTCCTCGGAGGGAACGGTCAGGTCGAGCACGTCGTCTTGGATCTGGAACGCCCGTCCCGAGTCGATCCCGTACTCGTACAGCGCGTCGATGACGTCGTCGGCGGCGCCGAGCAGGATCGCCGGCGTCGCCGCCGACGCCCCGTACAGGACCGCGGTCTTCAGCTCGACCATCTCGAGGTACTCCTCGGGGAGGATATCGTCGCGCGACTCGAACGAGACGTCGAGCGCCTGTCCCTCGCAGATCTCCGTGCAGGTAGACGCGAGCATCCGCATCGCCTCCAACCCGTTCTCCGGGGCCGCGCCCGTCTCCGTCATGAACTCGAAGGCCTTCGAATAGAGCGTGTCGCCGGCGAGGATCGCCGTTGACGTGTCGTACTGCTCGTGGACGGCGGGGACGCCGCGCCGGAGGTCGTCCTCGTCCATGATGTCGTCGTGGATCAGGGTGAACGACTGGATCACTTCGATGGCGACCGCCGCGCGCATCACGTCCACTTCGGTCCCGTCGAGGGCGGCGAACTCGCGGAAGTCGACGCTCATCGGCTCGACGCCCGCGACGGCCTCGGCGGCGAGCGTCGCCACCGTCGGGCGCAGCCGCTTCCCGCCCGCCTCGAGGATGTACCGTGTCGCCTCGTAGAGGCGCTCCGGGTGCTGTACCGGCAGCTCTTCGTCGATAGCGGCGTTGACCAGTTCACGCCGCTCGCGGATGGCGTCCAGCACCCGCGCCTCCTTCGTCTCGCTCGTCATTCGACGAGTTGGATGACGCTCCCGTTCTGCGTGACGTGAATGTCACGACCGAGCTTGTACCCCTGCGACTTCGCGAGACTCACGTACGGCGAGCGGCCCTCCAGCGACTGGTGGCCGGGGATGAGGTGCTGCGGCTGGAGCGCCTGCAGCATCTCGTAGTGCCCCTCCTCGCGGAGGTGGCCGGAGACGTGGATGTCGTCGTAGAGGCGCGCGCCCTGCATCCGGAGGAGCTGCTCGCTCTGGTAGCGCTGGCCCTCGTTGGTGGGCTCCGGGATGACGCTGGCGCTGAAGACGACCTTGTCCCCGTCGTCGATTTCGTACGGGGTCTCGCCGCGGCCCATGCGGGTTAACATTGCGCGCGGCTCGCCCTGGTGGCCCGTCACGATGGGGAGGAAGTTCCCCTTCCCCTCCTTCATGATCCGCTTGAACGCGCGGTCGACGGACTTCCGGTGGCCGTACATGCCCACGTCGCCCTGGAAGTCGACGAAGTCGAGCCGCTCGGCCGTCCCGGAGTACTTCTCCATCGAGCGCCCGAGGAGGACCGGCTGACGGCCGATCTCGCGGGCGTACTCGACGAGCGTCTTCACGCGGGCGATGTGGGAGGAGAACGTCGTGGCGACGATCCCGCCCGTGTAGTCTTCCATCGAGGTCAGCGTGTCCTCGACGTGCTTCTTCGCGTACGACTCGGAAGGGGTCCGGCCCTTCCGGCCGGCGTTCGTGCAGTCCTCGATGTAACAGAGGACGCCCTCGTCCTGCCGGCCGATCTCGCGGAACCGGTCCATGTCGATCGGGTCGCCGATGACGGGGGTGTGGTCCAGCCGCTTGTCGAGGCCGTAGACGATCGCGCCCTCGGGCGTGTGGAGGACCGGGTTGATGGCGTCGATGATCGAGTGCGTGACGTTGACGAACTCCATCTCGACCTGCTCGGAGTCGCCGATGGCCATCGTGCCGCCCGCCTTCATCTTCACGAGGTCGTTGTCGACCTGGAACTTCCCCTCGTCGGCGATCTGCTGTTTGACCAGTTCGATCGTGTACGGGGAGCCGACGATCGGGGCGTCGTACCGGTGCGCGAGCTTCGGGATGCCCGCGATGTGGTCGAGGTGACCGTGGGTGGGCACGATCGCCTGGACGTCGCCCTCCAGCTCGCTCATGACGCGGTCGTCCGGGATCGCGCCCATGTCGATCAGGTCGAGGCTGTGCATGCTCTCGGTCTCCACGTTGTCGTGGATGAGGACCTTACTGAGGTTCAGGCCCATGTCGAAGATGACGATGTCGTCGCCCGCTCGCACCGCCGTCATCTGTCGACCGACCTCTTCGTAACCGCCGAGTGTCGCAATTTCGATTTCCATGGTTTGTGTATATCGAACGCCTGTACGGCGTTCATCACTGAAACCCCGCAAGGAGCCGTCAGCGCTACGTCCGACCGCGCGTCGTTGAGGCCCCGCTACGGCCGAGCCGACGTCGGCTCACCGTGTCCCGCGGGAGTGTGGTATCCCGAGATACAGGAGCCCGTCTTAAAAACACCGGGGTTCGGGGCCCACCGCGACGGCCGGTAACACGGCGGTACCCGACAGTCTCGACCGGCGTGAACGGGTTTTCACCCCGATCTGTCCTCCTCGCGTCCCGGTATTTTTATTACCGCGACGGGCGGCGATACGTACAATGAGTGGACGACCCCTCGACGTGCTCGAAGCGTCGCTCGAGGACCCGGTGACGGTACACCTGAAGGACGGGACGACTTACTACGGAGTGCTGGCCGGCTACGACCAGCACATGAACGTCGTCATCGAGCCGGAGGACGACGTCGGCGACCGCGTCGACGACGATCTCGACGCGGAGTTCGCCGTCGCGATCGAAGACACAACGATTATACGCGGCGATAACGTCGTCACCATCAAAGCATGACCGGCTCCGGAACGCCCTCTCAGGGGAAGAAGAACAAGACGGTTCACGTGAAGTGCCGCCGCTGCGGCGAGAAGTCCTACCACGTCAAGAAGGAGCGCTGCTCCTCCTGCGGCTTCGGTAAGTCCGCGAAGCGCCGCGACTACGCGTGGCAGTCGAAGACCGGCGACAACTGACGACGACGCTTTCTCGATCTCTCCATTCCGCTCGAATCCCGTAGTGTCGGGTCCGGTCGCGGCGGGTCGTCCGACCCCCACGATTCCGCCGCCGGCCGAACGCTTACTACCGGCGGTCGCCGAGCCGTGGCATGGACCTCTCCGTCGTCGACCTCTCTCCGGTCCCCGCGGACGGGACCGCCGCCGACGCCTTCGCGAACACGGTCGCGGCCGCCGAGCAGGCGGAGCGGCTCGGCTACTCGCGCTTCTGGGTCGCCGAACACCACGGCAGGACCGACCGCCTCGCGGGGACGACCCCGGAGGTGCTCCTCGGACGGCTCGCGGCGGCGACCGACGCGATCCGGCTCGGCAGCGGGGCCGTCCTCCTGAATCGCTACAGCCCGTTCAAAGTCGCCGAGTCGTTCGGGACGCTCGACGGGCTCGCGCCGGGCCGCGTCGACGTCGGCGTCGGCCGAGCGAACGGGCCGCCGGCCGCGGACCGCGCGCTCGGGACGAGCCGCCGCGTCGAGAGTCCGAACGAGGACCACGAGGAACGGGTCCGCGCGCTCGTGAGCCACCTCTACGACGCCTACCCCGACGGCCACGAGTACGCCGACCTCGACGTCCCCCGCTCCGGGGACGGTCCCCCCGTTCCGTGGGTGCTCGGGTCGAGCCCGGCGAGCGGCGAGATCGCCGGGAAACTCGGGCTTCGGTACTGCTTCGCCGGGTTCATCAGGCCCGGATTCGCGGAGCGTGCGTTCGCGTCCTACCGCGAGGCGTTCGAGCCCGGCGCGCTCCCTGCCGGCCCAGACGAGCCGACGGGGATGGTCGCGGTCAACGCGGTCGCCGCCGAGACCGACGCGGCCGCGGCCCGTCGCCGAGCGCCCGCGGAGGCGACCTTCCGGCGGATGCGCCGCGGCGACCTCGGGGACTCGACGCCGTCCGTCGCTGAGGCGGTCGACGAGCTCGGCGGGGCCCCGGAGCCGACGCCCGCGACGCTCGACGACGACGAGTGGCCGCGGTCGGTCTCCGGGAGTCCGGAGACGATATCGGGGATCCTCGAACAGCTGGCCGACCGAGTCGGCGTCGACGAGGTGATGATCCAGCACGCAGTCCCCGACCACGGCGACGCGCTGGAGTCGCACGCGCTGCTGGCCGAGGCGGCCGGGCTGGAACCGAGGAACTAACGGGCCGGCGTCGGTGCCCCGCTCACTGAGGCGGGTTCCGGACGAGCGCGTCGAGCATCAGCAGCGCGCACGCCAGCGCCGCGGCGGCGGTCGGGACCACCCACCCCTCGACCATCGCCGACGCGGCGCCGTACCCGCCGGCGAACAGCAGCGGCATGCCGGCGAGGACCGCGTCCGCCCGCGACACGCCTCCGGGCACGTCGACCGGAACGCCGTCGGCGACGCTCATCAGTCCACGTACCCCAGGTCCCGGAGCCGCTTGCCGATCCGGCGGGCCTCCGCCTCGCTGATCTCGTCGTCCGACTCCATCTCCTGGACGACGACGTGTTTCACGAACTCCTTCACGGAGCCGAACGGCTCGTCCTCGATGTACTCCTCGACGTCGGCGACGAACTCCTTCCGCAGCGAGATGGTAGTGTAGTCGGCCATTACGCCAGATCAGTGGCTCCCGGGTGAAAAATCTAATTACATGTAATTACTATTTGTCGTGACTACTCCACGCGCTCGCGGGCGGCGGCGACGAGCATCGGCAGCATGACGGTCGCGTCGCCGTAGACGGAGGCGTTGCGCGCGTCCTTCTCCAGCTTCCCCCACGACCGGGCCTCTTCGAGGGTGGCGCCGGAGAGCCCGCCGGTCGCCTCCGGGTCCATCGTTATCTGGACGGCGTAGTCGTACGCCCGCGGGGTGACGAGCATCGTCTGGAGGGTGAAGTTCTTCGGGACGCCGCCGCCGACGAGCAGGCAGCCGGCGTCGTCGGCCTCGAACGCGAGGTCGGTCAGCTCCGTCATGTCGGCGAGGGCGTCGAGCGTGAAGTCGGCCGTCTGCGCGTACATCCACGCCTGCAGTCCCAGCACGGAGTCCTGCACAGCGGGGCAGTAGACGGGGACGTCGCACTCGTAGGCCGCGGCGGCGACGCCTGGGTCCTCGGCCACGTCGTCGCGGTCGTTGACCGCGGCGTTCGCGCGACCGAGCTCTCGCGCGAGGTCGGCGATGGAGACGGCGCCGTCGCCCTCGGCGTCCGGGTCGGCCTCGAGCGCCGGGAACACCTCCTCGCGGAGGTGGCCCTCGAACGCCGCGAAGTGCTCCTGCGGGAGGTAGACGTTGTAGATGCGGTCGACGCCCTCGTCGCGGAGCCCCTCGTCGTGCTCGCGGAGGCTCTTCTCCGGGTCGTGAGTCCGGCCGTGGTGGTGTTTCCCGCCGATCGCCTCGATGGCGTCGTGGGTGAGGTTCGCGCCCGTGGTCACCAGCGCGTCGACGTAGCCGTCGCGGATCAGGTCGGAGACGATCCGGCGCATCCCCGCCGGGACCATCGCTCCGGCCAGCGAGAGGAAGACCGTGCAGTCCTCGTTCGCGAACATCTCCGCCAGCACGTCGCCCGCCTCGTTGACCGACGCCGCGCCGATCCCGGCGTCGCCGTACCCCTCGACCAGCTGGCCGACCGTCATGTCGGCGGTCGCCCGCGTGTGCCCGACCGGGTCCTCGTGGAACTCCTCTCGGGGCGGGTCGCCGCCGTGCTCGTCGTGGCCGTCTCCGCCGTGCTCGTCGTGGCCGTCGCTCATGTCGACTGATGCGACGGGCGACCGTTTGAAACGACCGATCTACCGGCCGATCGAGCCCCCGCTCACCGGCGGGAACAGCGCCAGCTCGTCGCCCTCCTCCAGCGTCGTCTCCAACCCCTCGTCGTGGCGGACGCTCCGCCCGTTCCGGAGGACGTTGATGTGGTCGGCCACCGAGCCGTCCTCGAGCACGCGCTCTCGGAGGTCGGGGTGGGCGTCGAGCAGGCCGTCGAGCGCGTCGCCGACCGTGTCCCCCGGCGACGCCTCTACCTCGACGGTGCGGCCGCCGGCGATCTCCGAGAGGTCCGCGAACAGCTTCCACTCCATACGTTGACCCCGTACGGACGCCTCAAGAGCGTTGCGTCCCTTCGCTCGGTTCGGCCTCGGCGTCGGCCCGGTCCCCGCCGTCGCCGTCGTCGCCGTCGTTCGCCGTGACGACCGACGGGTCCGCCCTCTCTCCGCCGGCGTCGGCCTCGAACCGACGGAGCGCGTCGGGTCGGCCGACCAGATACACGAGATCGCCGGCGCCGAAGGCGTACCCGCGCCGCGGGATGGGCTGTACCGCCCCGTCCCCGGGTCGGACGGCGGCGACGACGACCTCCACGTCGCCGACGGTGCTCTCGGCGAGGGCGCTGCCGGCCTCGACCGTGATCGCCGCCATCGTCTCGTCGGCGTTCCGGAGCAGCGAGGCGAACTCCCGGTCGGCCTGCGGCTCCGCCGGGAGCGTCACGATCCGATACGACTCCTCCTCGGTGAGCCCCTCGGCGTCGGACTCGTCGAGCGCGACGGTCGCCGCGTCGCCGGCGACGCCCCGGAGCTCGCCGGTGGCGACCCGCTTCGGCTCCGGATCGGTGCGCCACAGCTGGACCGTGTCGCCGGCCGTCGCGTTGTTCGGCGGGTCAGCGGCCACGGCGACCGCGGCGGATCCGGGCGCGAGCGTCGGTCCGAGCCCCGCCGCGCGGGAGCCGACCGCGAAGTACTCGACCGCGCCGTCGTCGGTGACATCGACGTCCACGTAGCCGACGCCGTGGTCGGTCTTCACTCGCTCGACGAGCCGTTCGCGGAGCTCCTCGCCGGAGAGCTTCCGCGCGAACAGCAGCGTCTTCTCGGCCATCTCGGCCTTCTTCTCCGGCGACACCGGGTCGTAGGTGTCCATGTCGCGGATCTCCTCGGCCACCGGGAGCGTGACGGCCGTGAACCGGCCGACGGCCCGGACGATACCGGTCAGCTCGCCCTCCAGCTGCCTGGCCCCCGAGAGCGCGAACACGTCGACCGCGAGCCGGTCGCCGACGTACCGGCCGCCCGGTGCGAACACCGCCGCGACGCCGAGCGAGACGACGTTGAACAAGACGCTCTCCGGTTCGAGCAGCGACGGGCTCTCGCCGGCCGCGATCGCCCCGAGCGAGGTCGTGTTGAGGTACAGCGCGACGACGGAGACGCCGAGCAGGACGGTGACCCCCTCCGGGATCTCGTCCCGGAAGTACCACCGGTACGTCAGCGCCGCCGCGCCGGCGACGAGGACCGAGAGGACCGCGAAGGTGACGAGCGTGACCGCCGCCTGTTGCGGACGCGCGAAGCCGACGTCGACCGGGGGTGCGACGGCGACTTGGGGCGCGACGGCGACGAGGGCGCCGACGAGAGCCTCATGACCCGCGCCGGTCGCCGCGGCCGCCGCCTCCGCCGCGGTCATCGCGCGGCCTCCGCGAACCGGTCGAGGGCGTCGCGGCTCCCCACGACGAACAGGTCGTCCTCGGCGGAGAGGCGCTGCGAGCCGCCGGGGGCGATACTCCAGGAGTCGTGCCGCGCCGCGAGGACGGCGACGTCGTACGCCTCCCGAACCCCCACCTCGCCGATGGTGTGACCGTCGAGGGGGCCGCCGGGGACGACGGACACCTTACGGAACCGCTTCCCCGCGCGGCGCAGCAGCGTCGTGAGCTCGTACTCCCGGCGGGTGCCGCGGGAGAGGACGAGGACGCGCCCCCGACCCGCGCGCAGGAGCGCGCTCGCCTCCGGCCGCTCGACGGCGACCGTCACTCGCCCCTCTCCCCCGGTCGTCGTCGGCGCGCTCGCGGTCGTCGGGGCGGGGGGCGCCTCGCCGCCGTCCGTCCGCGGCCCGCCGTCCCCGCGCGGCTCCCCGTCGCTCCGCGCGGCATCGGTCCCGGGGAGGTCGTCTCCGGGCCGCCCGCCGCCGGTCGCCGGCGTCCCCGCGCCCGGCTCCGGCTTCCCGCTCGTCCTCGCGGCCAGGACGGTCCCGTCCACGCTGAGGCCGGACGCGAGCACGCGCACGACATCGCCGCGGGCGATCCCGGTCGGGACGAGCGCCGGCACCGACACCGCGCGCTTCCCCTCCGGGACCCGCTTCGACAGCGCTCCGGTCGGCGGCGCCGCGGCCACCGTCGCGTTGGCGCGTTCGTCGATCCGCACGGCGACGTCAGCCAGGTCGAGCTCGGTCCGGAGCCGCTCCGCGAACCGGTCTTCAAGCTCGACGAGCGGGAGGTCGGCCGGGAACGTCCACTCGCCGTCGACGATCGCGCCCCGGGTCTCGGCCGGCAGCGGCGGGTACCCCTCCATGTCGTTCACCTCGCCGGCGACGTCGACGGTGACCCGACCCCGACCGCCGACCAGCTCGACGACGTCCGTCGAGAGGGTCCGGTCGCGGAGCTGTTGGAGCGAGATCCGCTTCGGGACGGTGGCGCCGAGCTTGTCCCCTTGGGCGTGCGCGTACAGCGAGATCATCAGGACCACCACGATGGCCGTGAGGACCGCCGGCGCGCGCTCGGACGAGCGGATCGTCTCGTCGTTGAGCGCGAGCAGGCCGCCGTTGATGCCGGCGATCGCGAGCGCGAGGACGACGACCCCGAGCCCGGGAATTGTCACCCCGGTGACGTACTTGAACACGAATCCGAGCACCCCGGAGACCAGCGCGGGCAGGATCCCCGTGATGATCCCGAGGTAGATCCCGAAGACGACCTCGACGGGCAGTGACATACGCCCCACACTCGGCGGTGAGGTTAAACCCCTGTCGCCGCCGCCGCTCCGCCCTCGCGGGGTTTAAGTCAAGCCTCGGCGACGGGCCGGTATGGAGCTGACCCGCGACTGGGTGACCGTGCGGGCGTCCATCGCCCTGACGTTCGCGGTCGCGGTCCTGTCGATCCTCGCCGGACTCGCCCAGATCGGCGGGCTCGGCGTCGACGGGCCGCTCGCCCCTCTCGTCCCCGACGTCGTCCGCCAGACGGTCGGATTCACGGGGACGATCACCGGCTTCGCGATGCTCGGCAGCGGCTTCGCGCTGAAGAACGGCTACCGGGTGGGTTGGCACTCCACGGCGGTCCTGCTGCCCCTGACCGCGATTCAGGGGCTGATGCAGGCGTCGGTGCTGTCGTTCCCGCTGGTCGCGCTGTCGGTCCTGTCGGTGCCCCCGCTCGTCTACAACCGCGGACGGTTCGACAGGCGCTTCTCCCCGTCGCCGACGCAGCTCGCGGCGGGCGCAGCGCTCGTGACGGCCGTCTCGTACGGAACGGTCGGTACGTACGCGCTCCGCGACCAGTTCAACGGGGTGGAGACGATCGTCGACGCCTTCTATTTCACCGTCGTCACCGCCTCCACGGTCGGCTACGGCGACGTGACGCCGGAGGCCGGCGCGGCCGCCGACATCGCCCAGCTGTTCGTGCTCTCCTCGCTCGTGATGAACGTCGCCGCGTTCGCGGTGGCGCTCGGGGTCCTCCTCACGCCCGCCATCGAGGCGCAGCTCTCCAAGGCGCTCGGAAAGATGACAGACAGACAGATAGACCTCCTCGACGACCACGTCCTCGTGCTCGGCTACGGGGACCTGACGGAACCAATACTCGAAGAACTCGACGAGCGCGACGGCGTCGATTACGCCGTGGTGACGCCGGACGAGACGGCCGCCCGGCGGCTCGCCGACCACGAGGTCCCGGTGTACACCGCGGACCCCAGCGACGTGGAACCGCTCGAACGGGTCAACCTCGACGGCGCCCGCGCGGTCGTCGTCGCGACCGAGGACGACGCGCGCGACGCGCTCGCCATCCTTACCGCCCGCCAGCTCAACCCAGACGTGCGGATCGTCGCGGCGGTGACGCAGCGCGAAAACGTGGACAAGCTCCGCCGCGCCGGCGCCGATCAAGTGATATCCCCGTCGACACTCGGCGGCCACATCCTCATCGACTGCGCGTTCGGGGCGGACAGCCGGGACGCGACCGAGGAGATCCTCCGCGACGTCGACCTCGAAGACTGACGGCGGTTCGCGGCACCGGTAGATCGCTGTACCGGCGGTTCGCGACGCCCCGGAATTCGGTTGTCAGCGGCTCTGCCGGCCCTTCGTCTGCCGGTAATCCCGGCTCAACACGTTCTCGCGCATGTGATCGCGAAAAGCGTCGGCCTCGGCGTCGGTCATCGACTCCGGCTCCTTCATCGGCACCAGCTCGAACCCACGGCCGCGGATGGTCGTCGCGTGCTCGGCGTCGACGTCGAAGGAGTCGGGGCGCCGCGTCGTGTACTCGACCGCGAGTTCGCGGAGCGGCCGCTCCCCGACGGGGACGATGATCTGCGGGTTGATCATCCGGATCTCCGCGTTGAGGAACGGCTCGCAGGTGTCGACCTCGCGGTCGGTCGGCTCGCGCTCCGGGTGTCGGCAGCGCGTCAGGCTCGTGAAGAAGACGTTCTGAACGTCCGGCTCCGCCGCGTCCGGCGACGAGCGCACGAACCCGAGGTCGGCGAAAATGGACTGGACCCGCTCGCCGCCCTCCGCGCCCGTGAACGGGACGCCGTTCTCCTCGGCGGCCGCGGTCGGCCCGGTCCCGACGACGAGGAACTCGGCGCCCACGTCACCGTACCCGTGGACGACGCGCTCCCGCGCGTCACACAGCTCGGGGCAGTTCTCGCAGGCCGTGTCCATCCCGAACGGGTTCCGGAACTCCTGTTGATTCGCGTCCACGGACGTACTGCGTCCCGCGAGCCCCTAAACGCTCCGCTGGGGGGTCGCGGAGTCTTCAGAACGCGGCGGGGCGAGGGCTCAGTTCAGCTGGTAGGATTCGCCGTCGCAGTCGACCATCCCCTCTCGCTTGAGGGTCTTCAGGATGCTGTACAGCGAGATCTTCTTCATCCCGAGCGAGTCGCCCATCTCCGAGACGGTCGCGTCGCCGTTCGTCGTCAGGTACAGGTACACGAGCTTCGCGCGGGGCGACTGCAGCTCCGACGGCAGGGCCGGCGCCGCGGTGCGTGTCTCTAACATCTTGTCCGAAGCGTCGAGTTCGACGATAATAAATCCCCTATTCAACGATCGTCGTAATCGATCGGAACGGTAACGAGACGGTTCCTATCGGCCAAAAACGACAGTTCGTCGATCGCGAGATCGCCGCGCAGAGAGTGTCGACGCCGGAACGCGCCGACTCTTTCGACCGACGACGGATAGGAGACCGTGAACGATCCGGAACGATCGTGCCCGACCCGGTCGCCCCGGGGCGACCGGGTCGGCGCGATCGCGTCGCGTCCGACGGCTCAGTACGACCGGCTCTTCGGCTCGTACGTCTTGTTCTCGCCCTCGAGGATCGTCGGCTTATACCACAGCTCCGGCTCGCCGTCGTTCCACGAGACGAGCGTGTGCTTCAGCCAGTTCTCGTCTTTGCGTTCTTGGTGTTCCTTCCGCCAGTGAGCGCCGCGGAACTCCTTGCGCGCGAGCGCGCCCATCGTGAGCGCCTCGGCGATGTCGAGGATGTTCCGCGTCTCCATCGTGTGGATCAGGTCGGTGTTGAACGTCCGTGACGGGTCAGAGACGGCGACGTCCTTGTACGCCTCCCGCGCCTCGCGGAGGTCGCCGAGCGTCTCCTCGAGCCGGCCCTCCTCGCGGAACACGTTGACGTTGGCCGTCATCGTCTCTTGGACCTTCGAGCGGATCTCCGCGTGGTTGCGGCCCCTGCGCGCGAGGAGCTCGTCGACTCGGTCCTTGGCGCGCTCGACGGTGGCACCGAGGACGCTCTCGGCGTCGGACGCCACCGCGCCGCCGTCGGCCGCGGCGGGGCCCTTCCCGCCCGTCTCGCCGACCTCGATCTCGAACTCGTAGTCGGCGGCCTCCCACTCGCCGTCTTTCCCGGTCGTGACCTTTGCCTCGCCCATGTCCTCGCCGGCGGCGTGACGACCGGCGCGCTTGCCGAAGACGATGAGCTCCGGGAGCGCGTTGCCGCCGAGGCGGTTCGCGCCGTGGACCGACGCGCAGGCGCACTCGCCGGCGGCGTACAGCCCGTCGATGGCGGTTTCGCCGTGCTCGTTCGTCTCGATGCCGCCCATCGCGTAGTGCTGACCGGGCTTGACGGGCATCGGCTCCGTGAGCCCGTCGGCGCCCTCGAAGTCCTCCGCGAGGTGGAGGATGTTCTCCAGCCGGTCGAGGATGCGCTCCTCGCCCAAGTGGCGCATGTCGAGGTGGACGTACTCGTCCTCGATGCCGCGCCCCTCGTTGACCTCGGTCAGCTCGGCGCGGGAGACCACGTCGCGGGAGGCGAGCTCGCCGTCGTTGTTCGCGTAGCCGTGCTCGAACATGAACCGCTCGCCCTCGCTGTTGTAGAGGATGCCGCCCTCGCCGCGGACCCCCTCCGATATCAGGACCCCCGTCGACGGCAGCGTGGTCGGGTGGAACTGGATGAACTCCATGTCCTCCATCGGGACGCCGGCGCGGTACGCCATCGCGACGCCGTCGCCGGTGTTCGCGACCGCGTTGGTGGTGTGGTCGAACACCTGCCCCATCCCCCCCGTCGCGAGGATGACGCCGTTGTCGGCGCGGAAGCCGCTGACCTCGCCGCTCTGGATGTCGTAGGCGACGACGCCGTGGCAGGTGCGGTCGGCCGGGTCGTCCTCGTCGGTGACGGCGAGGTCCATCACGTGCCACTCGTCGTACACCGTAACGCCGCGTTTGACCACCTGCTCGTACATCGTGTGGAGCATCTGGTGGCCGGTCTCGGCGCCGGCGTACGTCGTCCGGGGGAACGAGAGCCCGCCGAACGGGCGCTGGGAGACGCGACCGTCCTCCTCGCGGGAGAACGGCATTCCCCAGTGTTCCAGCTGGATGACCTCCTCCGGGCTCTCCTGACAGAGCGCCTCGACCGCCGGCGCGTCGCCGAGGTAGTCCGACCCCTTCATGGTGTCGTATGCGTGGTCCTGCCAGGAGTCGGCGTCGCGCAGCGCCGCGTTAATTCCTCCCTCGGCCGCGCCCGTGTGCGAGCGGACCGGGTGCAGTTTCGAGACGATGGCCACGTCGGCCCCGGCTTCCTGTGCTGCGATCGCCGCCCGGAGTCCCGCCCCCCCGGCGCCGACAACGATGACGTCGTGTTCGTGCATTGTGGTTATGATAGTCGGTTGGTTCCGAATGCCCTTGAGAGTGTCTCCCGCCGTTACCAGAACTTCAGGTTGTTCTTCACCGCTTCGCGCTTCAGCTCCTGGATGTGCTCGGTGAGGGGGATGTCCTTCGGGCACACTTCGGTACAGGAGAACTGGGTCTGACACCGCCAGACGCCGTGCTCCTGCTCGATGATCTCCAGCCGCTTCTGTTTCATCTCCTCGCCCTCGCGCTCGTCCATGGCGAACCGGTACGCCTTGTTGATCGCGGCGGGCCCGAGGTACTCGTTGTCGCCGGCGGCGATGTTACACGAGGACATGCACGCGCCGCACCAGATGCAGCGCGTCGACATCTTCACCTTCTCGCGGTTCTCCCGCGTCTGGCGCTGCTCCTCCAGCTCCCCGTCGGGGTACTCGTCCGTCTGGAAGTACGGCTCGACGGCCTCCATCTGGTCGTAGAAGTGCTCCATGTCGACGACGAGGTCCTTCTCGACCTCGGCGTGCGGGAGCGGCTCGACGCGGATCGGCTCCTCGAGGTCGACGATCTGCGTCTTACACGCCAGCTTCTGGCCGCCGTTGACGAAGATGGCGTCCGAACCGCACACCGCCTGCCGACAGGAGTGACGGAACGTGAGCGAGGAGTCGTAGTTATCCCGCGAGTACATCAGGGCGTCGAGGACGGTCATCCCCTTCGTGAAGGGAACGTGGAACGTGTCGAATCGGGGCTCCTGTTTCCCCTCCACCTCCGGGTCGTATCGGAACACCTTCAGCTCGATCGTGTCCTCGTCGGCCGCGGCCTTCTCGGCCTCCTCGGCCTGTCTGCGGGCGCGTTCCTCCGCGGCCCGGCGGCGCTTCTCGGCCCGCCGTTCGTCGCCCTTGGAGGCGACGTCGGTCTCCGCTTCGGTCTCGCTCGATTCCTCGGTCTGCTTCGGTATCTGTGTGCTCATGATCGGTTCAGTAGAGTCCGATTCCCGCCCACGCGTTCGCGGTGCGCACGCCCTGAACGATCAGGACCGCGCTCGCGGCGACGAGGGTCCACTTGATGACGGTGCGTTTGGTGCCGGTGAGTCCCTGGTTGACGAGGGCGTTGTAGACGCCGTTGACCCCGTGGAACGTCGCCGTCACGAGGAAGAGGATCATCAGCGAGTAGTAGCTCAGGCTCTCCATCCGCCCCGAGCTGGCGAGGAACGACACCTCGTCAGCGTGGTGGACGAAGTGGAGCAGGAAGAAGTGGAACGCCAGCACGACGAGCAGGAACGCCGCCGTGACCCGCTGGAGCAGCCACATCCGACCGCCGGATTTGAACGAGGAGTAGCGCTCCGCCATCTCAGAACGCCCCCGCGATGAACGTCGGCACCGACGCGACGGTGATCGCTCCGGTCAGGATGAGTGACGCGTAGAAGCTCTTGTCTTGTGCGTCCAGGCCGACCCCGAGGTCGACGAGGAGGAGCCGGGTGCCGTTGAGCATGTGGAACACGGCCACCGCGAGCAGGCCGACCTCCAAGAGCCGCACCAACAGCAGGCTCTCGAGGCTGACGATCGTCTGGGTGTACACGTCCTCTCCGGCCATGATCGCGGCTTCGCTCGCGCCCGCCGCAGGGATACCGGTGCTCAACACGGCGATGTGGGTGAACAGGTATCCGATAAGCACCCAGCCCGTGAACTTATGGAAGATCCAGGCCCACATCCCCGCCTCGAACTCCCGCCACCGACTGAAGTCCTCAATGAGGCCTCGATTGTACGACTGACTCATATCTAACGGTTCCGCACTGGGGTCGTATAGTAGTTTCTAACACGGCGGGATCGACCCCGACAGCGGCCCGCCGTATCGGGGGTGTGTTTGCTCTTAACACAGAGCCCCCGCTCGCGGAAGCCTTTTATGTACTCCTCCCGCTCTTACGGACGCAATGGCGAAAGGGAAGGTTGACTTCTTCAACGACACCGGCGGCTACGGATTTATCGAGACTGACGACGCGGACGAGGACGTGTTCTTCCACATGGAGGACGTCGGCGGCCCGGACCTGGAGGAAGGTCAGGAAGTCGAGTTCGACATCGAGGAGGCGGACAAGGG
>NZ_NHPE01000052.1:0-25213 GCF_002252895.1 Halorubrum sp. Eb13
GCCGAGGACGGCCCCCGGCACGCCGCCGCGCTTCACGAGGCCGACGACCGCGTTCGCGGCGGCGTGCCGGGGGCCGTCCTCGGCCTCCTCGCCGTCGCCGCCGGCGTCGCGATCGCGATCGCGGTCGACAGCGCGATCGTCTCGGTCGCGGTCGGCGTCGTCCTGACGGTGTCCATCGCGGCCGTGCTGCTCGCGGTCGCGTGACCGTCGGCGGTGCGACGCGCGGATCCGGTCCGTCGCCCCGACCCGGGGACGGTCCGCCGCTCCGGATCCGCGCGCTTTTAAGCGTCCCACCGGAACGAACGCGCATGAGCTTCGAGAAGGAAGACGAGGTCGTGCTCCACGACAAACACAGCGAGTACGACGGCGAGACGGGCACGATCACGCAGGTGATGGAGACGATGTTCGGCGACGCGACCTACACGGTCAGCTTCGAGGACGGCCAGGAGACGGGCGTCCCCGAGGACGCGCTCGACGCCGTCGAGAGCGAGGAGTAACCGACCCCTTTTCCGACCCGCAATGCCCAAAGTCCCCTTCCACTACGTCGACCTCCGGGCGTTCTCGTACGCCACCGAAGACGAGAAGCGGGTCGAAGACGCCCTCCGCAGGTTCCTCCCGGAGGACGCCGAGCTCGACCGCGTCGAGAACGTCGGCCACCACGGCGACCGGATCGTCGTGCTCTCGGCCCGGATCGAGAACGCGGACGGGATGCGCCACGTGCTCGACGCGCTCGCCGACCTCGACGACGTCGACCGCGTGATCGACGAGCTCGACCAGCGCGTCGACGACAACTGCGCGCTGTTCCTCCGCGTCGACAAGCAGGCCGCGTTCCGCGGCGAGGTCCGGCTCGGCCCCGGAATCACCGTTCGCGCGAAGGTGGAGGCGTACCCGGCGAAGAAGGAGGCCGCGGTCGAGAACGCCCGCGAGACCCTGTCGCGGCTGGCAGACGACGACGCCTAGGTAACGGCTGTCGCGATTGTCGCGTCTCACCGTCGACGCCCGGGCGGCCGTCCCGTGATCGGGCGCCCGGTCCGCACCCGCGGAGTGCCTTTTTATACGGTCCCGCCGTCGTCGAATTCATGAGCGATCCCTTCGTCGTGGTCGGCGCCGACGCGGCCGGGCTGAGCGCGGCCAGCAAGTTCCGCCGCGAGGCGCCCGACCGCGAAGTCGTCGTCTTCGAGAAAGGCCGATGGATCTCGTACGCCTACTGCGGGACGCCGTACTTCATCGAGGGCCGCATCGAGCGCATGTCGGACCTCCTCTCGCTGTCCCCGAGCGAGGTCGACGAGCGCGGGATCGACCTCCGACGCGGCCACGAGGTCGTCGCGGTGGACCCGGCCGGGAAGACCGTCACCGTCGAACCCGCCGACGGCGACGCCTTCGAGCAGTCGTACGGCGACCTCCTCGTCGCGACCGGCGGGCGCGCGTCGACCGGGCCGTTCGACGTGCGCGGGGTCGACGGCGCCTTTACCCTCCACAACATGGACGCCGCGGCCGCGATCGACGCGTACATCGCTGAGCCCGACGCGTACGACCCAGACCGCGCCGACGTGAGCGCGGTCGACCGCGAGCGCGTCGAGCGCAACGCCGCGATGCCGGCCCCCGAGACGGCGGCGATCGTCGGGGGCGGCTACGTCGGCGTCGAGATGGCCGAGGCGCTCTCCGGCCGCGATCTCGACGTCCACGTCTTCCAGCGCTCCGACCACCTGATCCCGCCGTTCGGGGAGGCGGTCGGCGAGCGCGTCGAGGCGGAGCTGGTCGACGAGGGCGTGACCGTCCACACGGGGAGCCCGGTCAAGGGCCTCGTCGGCGACGACCGGATCGAGGCCGTGGCGTTCGACGGGGAGACGTTCCCCGTCGACATGGCGGTCGTCGGCGTCGGGATCCGGCCGAACACGGAGCTGTTGGAGGGGACCGGCGTCGAGCTCGGCGAGGGCGGCGCGATCTCGACCGACGAGCACGGCCGGACGAGCCTCCCCAACGTGTACGCCGCCGGCGACTGCGCGACCGCGAGGCACGCCGTGACGGGCGAGCCGGCGTGGATCCCGCTCGGCCTCACCGCGAACCGCGCCGGGCGGGCGATCGGCGCCACCGTCGCGGGCGACCCCTCGCCGGTGGGCGACGTCGCGGGCACCGCGGTCGTGAAGGCGTTCGACATGGAGGCCGGTCGCGTCGGCCTCGTCGAGGCGGAAGCGGCCCGCGAGGCCGGCTTCGATCCGGTCCGCGAGACAGTCACCGCCGGCTCGCGGTCGGGCTACTACCCGGGCGCGGCGCCGACCGACGTGACCCTCGTCGCCGACCGCGACACCGGGCGGCTGATCGGCGGGAGCATCGTCGGCCCCGACCGCGCCGCGATCCGGATCGACACGCTCGCGACCGCGCTGGAGGCCGACATGACCGTCCCCGAGGTCGAGCGGCTCGACCTGGCGTACGCGCCCCCGTTCAGCCCGGTGTGGGACCCGGTCCTCGTCGCGGCGAAGGTGCTCAACGGGAAGCTCGACGGGGAGTAAGGTCCCACTCGGTCGCCTGCGCCCGCGTTCGCGTCAGTCGCTCGCGCCCGCTTCCCCGTCTCCGTTCGCGGCGGCGGCGGACCCGTCCGTGCCGGCCGACTCGTCCGTTTCCCCGTCGGTGCCGCCGATACCGGCGACGACCCGGCCGATCGCGTAGCCGGCGAGGCCGACTGCAACCGCGGCCGCGAGGGCGACCCCGAGCGGCTCGGCGATGGCGACAGCGAAGGGGAGCGGGTCGGCGAGGGGGATCGCGTACGGCGTCGGTCCGATCGTCCGCAGGAGGGCGGCCGCGAGGGGGCCGTACGCGAGCAGGACCGCGGGGAGCGCGCCGGCGCCGACCGCGGCGTACGCGGTCGTTCCGACGGCGGTCAGCGCCGCGAGGACCGCCGCGACCGGCGCGACGACGCCGGCGGGAGTCAGGCCCCCGACCTCGCCGGCGAGCGCGACCGCGTCGAAGGCGACGTACGAGACCGCGAAGCCGACCGCGCTCCAGACGGCCGCGCGCTCGAATCCGGTCTCTCCGACCGCGACGCGGGCGAGCCGTCCGGGGTCGTCGTCGGCCGTCATTCCGGCCGGGTCGCGCCGCGACCCTCGCGGTCGGGCGTCAGGTTGCCGTGCTCGTCTATCTCGCCCGCGACGATCCGCGTCGACGAGATCCGCTCGCCGTCCTCGGCCGGGACGTGGTCGACGACGACCAGTTCGAGCGGGTCGTGCCCGTGCTCGCGGCGGATCTCGTTGATCCGCTCGCCGCCCGCCCTCGTCTCGGGGGAGACGATGAGGGCGTCGAACTCCGGCTCGACGGCGATACCGGTCGGCTCGGTGAGCTCGCGGACCGCGAACTCGCGGTCGTACTCCTCGGCCCGGGGCGCCAGCTCGGCCTCTAGGTCGCGCTTGCGGCGGTCGTACGGGCGGACGTAGCGCTCGACGTGTCGGGTCTTCGGCGCGAGCTCGTCGGACGTGAGGCCGACGGTGACGTCCCCCAGCTCGAACGCCCGTTCGAACAGCTTCCGGTGGCCGTCGTGAACGGGGTCGAACGTGCCACCAAGCGCGACGTTCATGCCCGTCGGTTGCGCGGGCGGAACTTAAAGTGTCCCGAACTCGGAACCGTCGCGGCGTCCTCTTCGCCGTTCGGTGCCCGCCGCGTCGTCGCTATCGGCTCGCGGCGTCGTCCTCGTCGTTCGCCGCGGTGTCGTCCGCGTCGTGTCCCCCGGCGTCCCCGTCCGCGTCGTGTCCCTCCCCGCTCTCGTCGCCACCGACGGAGATCTGTACGGGCTCCGCGTCGCCGTCCGGCGACTCGCCGCCGAGGCGTCGGTCGAGGTTGAAGACGGCGTTCAGCTCGCGCTGGACGTCGCCGACGACGCCCCGGACCAGCTCGCTGGGCGCGATCGCCTCGTACTCGTAGGGGTTGTTGCCGGCGCCGCTGGCCTCGCGCTTGTCTCGCTCGACCTTCTCCTCGTCGTGGAGCTCCGCGAGCGCCTCGCGGACCGTGCTCGGGTAGAGGCCGGTGCCGTCGGCGACCTCGTCGCTCGTGCTCCGCGGGTTGTCCCGCAGGTAGACGTAGATCCGAGCCCGGGTCTCGGTGTCGAGCAGCCACGCCAGCAGGTCGACGACGTTGTCGTCGAACCCCTTGACCGCCTTGTCGGCCCCCTCGCCGAGCCGCTCTCTCGTCTTGCGGAGCTCCTCGCGGGTCCGCTCTGTCGGCGACTCGTCTCCTCCCTCTCCCGCCCCGAGGGCGGCGCCGCCGTCGGGATCCGCGGCGGGGTCGTCGTCGAACTCGTCACTCGTCATACTTGTGAGTGGTGTCCGCGCGCCCAAAAGGGTTTCTCGTCGCTTTCGTTCCGACGGAAGTCGCGGCGATCGACGATCCGGCACCGTCGCCGCCCGGCCCGCCTCACGTCGACAGGACCAGGTCCTCGCACAGCGCGTCGAGCCCGGACTCCTCGCGGAGCCGCCGCTGGCGCTCGGTGCCGCTCTCGGCGTCGTACACACCGCGGATCCCGTCGATCCCGAGCCGGTCGCACTCACTGTCGACGACCTCGCCGAGGGAGACCGTCTCCTCGCCGCTCCGGGCCACGAACGAGGCGTCGTGCCCGCGGCGGATCGCGCGCCACTTGTTCTCGTCTAACAGCTCGCGGCGGAGCGCCGGCGCGGACTCGCCGTCGTCGTAGCGCTCCGCGTAGTCGACGACGAGCGCGTGCACGTACTCGACCAGCGCGAGGGTGACATCTGGGTCGCGCTGGGCGTCGGGCGCGCGCACCTCGACGGTGCCGTGGCCGGTGTGCGGGCGCACGTCGAACCAGAGCTCGCCGCGGTCGGCGATCGAGTCCGTCTCGACCATCCGGCGCTCGTAGCGCTGGAAGGCGTCGAAGTCGTCGAACGCGGAGGGGATCCCGGTGTTCGGGAGGTTCTCGAAGATCTTCGCGCGGGCCGACGCGAGCCCCGTGTCGAAGCCGTTCCAGAACGGGGAGTTCGCCGACAACGCGAGCAGCACGGGGCAGTGCCAGCGGAGGCGGTTGGCGATACACACCGCCTTGTCCGCGTCGTCGACGCCGACGTGGACGTGGAGGCCGGCCGTGGTGTTGCGGTGTTGGGGGTACTGTATCCGGTCGAGCTGCGCCTTGTAGCGCGGCTTCTCGACGTGGTCCAGCTCGCGCCACTTCGCCGCCGGGTGGAGCCCCGCGGCGGCGATCCGGTAGCCGTCGGCCGCGGCGTGGTCGACGAGCGCCTTCCGGACCGCCGACAGGGCGTCCTCGGCGTCCGCGGGGTCCTCGATCAGCTGGGTCTGCGCCTCGATGGTGCATTTAAACAGTTCGTGGTCGAACCCGTCGGGCACCGCGCTCGGCGGGTCGCGGCCGTACACGAGGTCGTCGGTTCCGGACGTCGGGCGACCGTCGGCATCCGCGATGTAGAACTCCTCCTCGATGCCGAGCGTCCCCATCCGAGCGAACGCGTCCCGCGAACCGAGATCCATTACCGCTCCGTTTCGCCCCCGCGCTCTTATATCGAATGGAACCCGAAACGGAGCGCCGGTGCCGGGGCCGAGTCCGTGCGATGACACGGTCACCGGCGTCGACGCTCGGCGACGAAGCGGCCGGAGAACCGAACGGTCTGAAAACGAGTCGGCGGTTCGCGGCTACCCGACCGACGCGCTAGGCGTCGCCCTCGTTCACCCGAGGACGTAGCGGAGCGCCGGGAACTTCTCCGTCAGCGCCTCGCCGCCGACCTCGATCCGCTCGATGTAGGCGTCCAGCCCGAGGACGCGACCCGCGCCGAAGGCGGCGACCGTGAGGAACACGACCGCGTACACCAGCGTCGAGTCGAACAGCGCGAGGACGTCGCCGCTCCACCCGCCGAGGTAGAACAGCGCCATCTGCATCGCGCCGCCGAGCGCGGCCAGCCGGACGAACGCGCCCAGGATGAGCGCCGTCCCGATGAGCAGCTGCGTCGCCGGGACGAACACGTTCGCGAACTCGACGAACCACGGCGTCGAGCCCATCGCGGCGTACAGGCCGCTGACCGGACTCGCCGCGTCTGGCGCGTGAACGAGGTAGCCGCTGGCGTCGAACGGCTCGCCGGTCGCTTTCCCGAGCCCGGCGAACAGGATCATCCCGCCGATCGTCGCTCGGAGCATCACGATGAACAGCGCCGACAGCGAGTGCGCCTTCCCCAGTAGCGTGACGCCGCCGATCTCCCCGCCGAACTCGTTTGTGGTTTTGGTTGACATAGCGTCTCTCCTCACTTGCGAGTACGCCGATATGGAAGATAAACTACGAAGCGAGTTCCCTCTCGCGTGGAGGCATTCGGGGAGACCCCCCGTTCGAAGGGGTGTTTAAATACGCGTGCGACGTTCGCTCATCGCTCCCGTCGGTCGCGCGACCCCGTTACCACGCCTCGCCGCTCGCGAGGTCGACCTCCGCGTCGCCCTTCTCGGAGGGGCAGACGTCCGCGAGCACGCAGTCGGCGCAGTCCGGGTTGATCGCGGTGCAGGTGGCGCGCCCGTGGTCGATCATGAGGTGCGTGAACTGCTGCCAGTCGCTCTCGGGGACGACGTCGAGGAGGTCCCGCTCGATCGCCTCGGGGCGCTCCTCCTCGGTGATACCGAGCCGCCGGGTGAGCCGCTGGACGTGGGTGTCGACCACGATCCCCTCGACGACGTCGTGGCCGTGCTGGAGGACGACGTTGGCGGTCTTCCGTCCCACCCCGGCCAGGTCGGTCAGCTCGGACATCGTGTCGGGCACCTCGCCGTCGTGTTTCTCGGCGATGTCCGCGCACGCCGAGCGGATGTACTTCGCCTTGTTGTTGTAGTAGGTGATCGAGTTGATCGCCTCGGCCATCTCCTCCTGCGGCGCGTTCGCGTACTCCTCGGGCGTCTCGTACGTCTCGAAGAGGTCGGCGCACACAGCGTTCACGCGCTCGTCGGTGCACTGCGCGGAGAGGATCACGGCGATGAGCAGCTCCAGCCGGTTCGAGTAGTTCAGCGAGATGGTCGAGTCCGGGTACTCCTCGTACAGCCGGTCGAGGACCTCCTCGACCTGCTCCGCCCGCGGCTCCAGTGGCGTGCCCATGGGGATCCCTCCGGCCGGCCGACATTGAACGATCCGGAAGCGGCGCGGGCGGTCTCGGCGGCGCGGGCGGGCTCGGCGGCGCGACCGCGGCGGAGCGACCCCACCGGCCAACCGCGGCGAACCGGCAGATTCACCTCGTCGCCTCGACACCTCGAACCGTGTCCCGGTCCCGCGATCGACGGCGACGTCGCCCGGCGTACAGCCGCCGGCCGCAGGAGTTCTACTGGCTGTGGATCGCGGCGACCGCGACGTACGGCGTCGGCGACGTCGTCTCGACGATCGCCTTCCTGGAGTACGTCCCGACGATCGACGAGGCGAACCCGGTCGTCGTCTTCGCGCTCGACTCCTTCGGGCTCTCCGGACTCGTGGCCCTGAAGATCGCCGTCTACCTCGTGATGCTGTGGATCAGCGTCTCGGGCGCCCGCGACGGCGACGCGCTCCTCTACTACTTCCCGCCCGTCCTCCTGACGCTCGTCGGCACGTACCTCACCGCGAGCAACGTCCGGCTCCTGTGGCTGGCCTGAGCCGTCCCGCTGCTTCGACCGACCCGTGCCGTCCCGGTCGCGGACCGGACCCGTCCCGCCCCGACCACCGCCGGTGCGGCCCGAACGTGTTCGCGACACCGCACATAGGGGTCGCGGGGAATCCAACGCGTATGACCGAACTCGACGTGCGAGACCTCCCGCCGAGCGAGCGACACGGCCGGATACACGGCGCCTTCGAGGAGCTGGCGCCGGGCGAGACGCTGACGGTCGTCAACGACCACGATCCGAAACCGCTGTACCACGAGATGGCGGTCGAGAGGCCCGCGTTCGACGCCGACGGCTACGAGTCGGAGCGGGAGGGCCCCTCTCGGTTCGTCGCCGAGTTCCCGAAGGCGGCCGACCGGGACGCTCCCGGGGCCGACCGGGCTCGCATCGCCGACCTCGACGGCGAGCCGCACGCGGACGCGTTCCCCGGGCGGGAGCCGAAGACGATCCGGCTGTCGCTGGAGGCGGGCGAGCGCGTGCCTGGACACGAGCATCCCGACCGGACCGTGCTGTTCCACGTGCTGGAGGGCGCCGTCGACGTCGCCCTCGACGGCGACCTCCACCGAGTCGAGGCCGGGGAGATCCTCCGGTTCGGGGGGGAGTCCACGGTCGAACCGACCGCGCGCGAGGAGAGCGTCGCGCTGGTGGTGTTGGCGCCGCGGCCCGCGGAGTGAGGGTCGGGCGAGCAGTTTCCCGCCGCCGTTTTATTCACCGCCCGCGAACGGCCGGCATGGAGACGACCCGTCAGCGCATCGCCGAGACGCTCCGCGAAGGCCCGGCGACCGCGAGCGACCTCGGCGAGTCGCTGTCGCTGCCGACGCCGGTCGTGTACGAGCACCTCGACCACGTCTCGCGGTCGGTCGACGACGACGACGCCGACGAGCGGTTCCTCGTCGCGCCGCCCGAGTGCCGCGACTGCGGCTTCGACGGCTTCGACGACCCGATCAACGAGCCGTCGCGGTGCCCGGAGTGCAAGAGCGAACGGATCGGAGAGCCGGCGTTCGTGATTCGGTAGCCCGACCGGGAACCGGCGGTCCCGCGGTCGACCCCCGTGGGAGGGCCGAAGCGCACGACGACGGAAGGGACCGGTCCCGGCGCGAACCCGGCCGCGAACGGGACGGCGAGGGCTCACCGGGCGGTCGCTGTCCCGAACCTATCCGCTGTTCCCGTTTCCGTTGCCGTTCCCGTTTCCGCCGCCGTTCCCGTTTCCGTTGTCGTTCCCGTTTCCGCCGCCGTTCCCACCGCTGTTCCCGTTCCCGTTTCCACTGCCGTTCCCGTTGCCGGGCGGATCGCCACCGGGAGGCCCGCGTCGATCGGTTTCCTCGGGCTCGTAGACGTACATCGCGTCGTTCGGATAACTGCGGTTCCCGCCCCGCCAGCCGTCCTCACAGAGGAGGACGCGGCCGTCGCGCATCGCGTAGACGTTGTCGACGTTGCGCAGCGAATCGTCGACGTCTTTCATCGCCTCCTCGCTGGTGAAGTCGGGCCCGACGACGACCGGTTCGAGCGTCGAGACGTCGTATCGCGGCCCGAGCTCGGCGCGGTAGACGACGCCGCCGTCGACGCGGTCGAGCGCGATGTCGCCGCCGTCGTTGGTCGGACCGGCCAGGTCGTCGTTGAACTCGGAGATGCCGAAGTAGACGTAGTCGCCCGGCTCGGCGTCGTCGACGCTGTCGACGCCCTCCGCCTTGTTGAACTCGATGGAGGCGCCCATCTCCTTGGCCGCGGCCCGCGTCTCGATGAACGGCACCCGCCTGAGCTCCTCGTCGACGCCGTCCGGACCCCGTTCCGCGTACTGCTCGGCCCACTCCACGATCTGCTCGTCCGAGACGTAGTCTTCGTTGCCGTTCGCGATGACTTCGAGATCCGCCTGCTTGAGGACCGCCTCGGTGACCTCGTCGCCCTCGCTCCAGTCGGCGTGGCTCTCGAGGTAGTCGACTTGGGTGACGCCGTCGTACTCGGCGATCCACGACTCGACCTCCCGGTTCGAGGCGTGTCCCATCGGCAGCCACTCGACGTCGAGGGGGACTTCGGCCGGCGACTTCCCGGACGCGGCCTCGTCGTTGGTGATCTTCGGCGCGTAGAGCGTCCCGGCGACGTCCATCGGATCGCAGTAACTCGAGATCGGTCGGTCGGCGACGAACTTGTAGATGCCCTTGCTGTCGCCGTCGGAGCAGCCGTAGACCGTCCGCTCGTCGGGGAGGAAATCGGGGGCCTCCCACGCGGCCCGACCCATCACGTAGTACTTGACTGGGTCGAGCTCTCCGGGCGCGCCCGTCGGGTTCCGGACGTCGACGTGATAGCCGTAGCGGTACGGGTTGGGGTAGACGTCCCCGATCGGTTCGATCGGGTTCCCGTCGCCGGACTCGACCGGCTCGGCGCCGAGGTGGTAGGCGAGGTGTTCGACGCCGGTCATGTTCCAGTAGCCCTGGACGTACCAGCCGTCGACCTCGTCGTAGTCGTTGACCGCCGGCTGGATCTCCGAGGGGTTCGGCCGGTTCCAGAAGTAGGCCGCCCCGCGCAGTCCTTCGCCGTCGCCGGCCTCGACGATATCGCCGATCGTTCCCGTGAGGTTCGCTCGGGGGTGGGCGTAGTTCTCCTCGGAGGACAGCGGCGTGTTCCACGGGCTGAGGTCGCCGTAGCAGTTGATACGGGTCCCGCCGATCTCTCGGAACGCGTCCGTGTTGACCGCGTTGATCGCGTTCTCGGCGTCGGCCTCCCACTCGCCGTCCTCGGTCTGTGACAGCGGGGTCCGCATGACGTTCCCGGGACTGTTCTCGTCGTTCGTGAAGAGGAATCCCTCCGTCCCGTCGTCGTCCGTCGCGACGAAGTGGTTGGCGTCCGGGTTGTACCCCGAGTCGCCGTAGGTCGTGCCCGCGAAGTTCTCGGTCGTGACGTCCCGTCCGTCGGGGGTCTGGGTGATCCCCCAGCGCTCGGTGCCGCCGTTGATCGCGTCCCCCTCTCGGATCAGGTACTCGAAGTCGCCGGCGGCGGCGAAGACGCCGTCCTGCTGTTCCTCGACCGGGGCCGGGGACTCGCTGAAGTCGTCGTTCTCCCCATCGAACGAGAACTGGAACCCCTCGTAGTAGCCGACTCCGGCCCTGTCGTACGGTGCCGGGTTGTCGCGGCTCGGGTGCTGGACGCTGATCAGCAGCGAGCCGTCCTCGAAGACGAACGGTCCGGTCATCTCCGCGCCGAAGGCTGTCGTCGAGAACCGCTTGAGGTCACCGACGACGCTCGGTGCGCCCGAGGTCTGCGTGTCCTCGTCGTCCGTCGAGTCAGCGGGGCTGTACCCCCGGTAGCTATCCTCCGCTCCGCTCGCGGCGCCCGAGACCCCCGCGCCGACCAGGGCGGCGACGGAGGCTTTCATCAGACGCCGTTTGGATTGGTTAACCATCCACATGGGGGCGCGCATCCCAGCGTAAAACCCGTTTATAATAGGTTAACACCCCTGATTAGAGCGGTTACCGTCGCTATATAGCCGACGGAAGCGGAACGGACCGATCCACCGCGGTCGTGACCCGTCGGGTCCGCTCGCGTCGGCCGCCGTACCGCTACCCGTTCAGCCGAGAGGAAACAACCGCGGCGCTGGCCCCGCCTCCCGACGGTCCGTACGTCCCACCGAAAACGAACTGCGTTCGTCCCGCTCAGAGATCGGTCTCCGCGTCCTCCATCTCCGAGACGTTCCGCCGGATGTTGTCCGCCCGCTTCCGGACTCGCGATGCGTATCGCTCTATCTTTCCGGGCTGGACGCCCATGAACGAGCCGACCCACTGACGGTCCGCGTACGGCTGGGTGAGGAGGTACGCCGCGAGCGTGTCTCGGCCGGCTTGGATGATGATCGGCGGGACGCCCCGATCGCCGGTACCGGCCTCCTCGAACCCGTTGACGTCGAAGTAGATGTCGGCGTAGAGCTCGGCGGTCTCGGCGTCGTCGAACTCGATCCCGTCGTGACGCGGCGCTTCGAACCGGTAGCGTCCGCCGTCCAGTTCGACGACGCGGACGTCCATGACGTACTCCCGGTACGTCCCGATCGACGTCTCGCCGATCCGCTCTGTCGAGGCCATGCCCGCCACTCGTCGCGGCCGATCATAAACCTCGGTAATAGCGGTCTATAGCCGTCTATAGCCGTAACGAGGCCTGCGGACGGACACGGAGCCGTCCGAAACGCGGGCGATTCGCGCGCGACGGGGTTACAGCTCGTCCAGCAGCGTCGCCGCCGCGGCCGCCGAGGAGCCCGGGCCGCGGGCGGTGATCAGGTCGCCGTCGACCGTGACGCTGGTGTCGGCGTCCAGCTCGGCGTCCCAGTCGGCGCCGGCGAGGACGACCTCGTCTTCGACCCAGTACGGGAGCTTCCGGCCGTCCGGCATCACGTCCTCGTCGTCCACGATCCCGTCTTCCCAGTCGTTCGGGAAGCCGGTGACGGAGCGGCCCTCCACGAGCGGCGTCCCGTCGGCCTCGCGGGTGAACGCCAGGATCCCGACCGCGTGACAGACGACGAGCGCGACGCCATCGTCGCCGCCGACCGCGTCCAGCAGCAGCTGGCGCGCGTGCCGGTCCTGGTTCACGTCCCAGACGGTGCCGTGGCCGCCCGGGAAGACGACCGCGTCGTATCCCGCGGCCTCGACCGTCACGATCGGCTCCGGATCGTTGAGCCCCGGATGCTCCTCGTCGACCTCGCGGAGCTCCGCGACCCGCTCCTCGCCGCCCGCCGCCTCCGGATCGAGCGACCGCTCGTCGACGACCGGCGGCGACCCCGACGGCGTCGCGACCGTCACGTCGACGCCCTCCGCTTCGAGGGTCGTCAGCGGTTCGATGCACTCCTCGGCCCAGTACCCTTCCTCGCTCACGACGAACAGCGCGCTACTCATGTGTACTCCTCATTCACGACCGCGACATAAAAGGCGCCCGCGCCCGGCAGCGACGACGGGCGGACGCGGGGTTTATCAGTTGCCTCGTCAGGACTGTGGCGCACGTCTCCGAGCAGGCCGTCGGATCGGCGCCCGTTCGTCGACGAGACGGCTCTGTCGAAATCCGTCGCTAATGACAGGTGTCAGCGGCTGTGCTGCATACAGAGCGCGTGTCTCGTATGAACAGGGGGCAGATTGCGAACAGCCAATCGGTCGATAAAGGCGAAGAGTGGACCGTTGACTATCGACAAACCCTGTCAATAAAACACTAGGACTATGTATTCAACCAGTAGAACGCTACTGTGACCAATCTCAGATTAGCCTTTGCTGCAGGAATCCTTACAGCCCTTAGTGTGGGAGCCACGTTATTTATACACATCCCGTTTGTGGAATCTGAAGTCGCACGCGTAGTCCTAAACGGTCTTTTCGTAGGAGGTACCGTCTATATCGGTCTCAAAATTCTCGAACGAACTATGGATGCACAGTAATTCACACGTCCAATTCCTATTTGCGGAAGGGATTCACCTATCTGATTATATACACGCTCTGGATGGCGGTTCGGTCAGGTAGAGTATGAACTTCATCAAGTAGTCGTGCTGAACTCACTCTCTGAATCTCGCACGCCGATTCTATCAGTTCTTAAGTATTTCAACAGAGCCAATCTTATCATTATGAGGGTTGACTCTCATCACACCACCTCTTAGCGAATCGTGTTCGTTACCTGGAAATCCTACAATAGATAGCTGTATTCAGCCTGTAGCAGTTCTATTCTCGGCTGAGGAGGGTATTTTGTAGTCGAATAAGGGATTCGCGTGCAGGCCGCTACGCAGGTAGTCCGCAGCTAGGCGAGTGAGTACGCGATAAGTGTGTGATACGGTATCTTTATGCTTGCTAAAGCGGGACTCTACGTTGCTGGCATTCCATATTCGTACACACACGAGCGGGGGGAGTGTGCGGAAACTGGAATGAGACACCACGGAATGCCAGCACTTTCAGAAGCGGCTCTGTTGAAATCCTCTGTATGCAGCAGGTCCGTCGTGTCCGTTGATAGAGAGTTCGACGGGGCTCGACTGACGGAGTGATTAAAACCGAACAGCTCCCTAGTCGTCGCCCTGCGCGTCGACGATCACGACCTCGCCGTCCTCGACGGTGACGTTGATCAGCGTCTTCACGTTGTAGTCGGTGTCGTCGAGCTCGTTGTCGCCGGCCTTCTTGATCACGGCGACGACGTCGACGACGTCCGCGCCGACCTCGTTCGTCAGCGCGTCGAGGATCGCCTTCATCGTGCCGCCCGTCGAGAGCACGTCGTCGAGCACGAGCACGCGGTCGCCCTCCTCCACGTCGTTGATATACATCTCCGACTCGGAGTAGCCCGTCTCCTGGAACAGCGGGACCTCGCCGTCGAGCCCGTACTGGCGCTTGCGGATGACGACCAGCGGGATGTCGGTCATCAGCGAGAGCGCGGTGGAGATGTGGATCCCCATCGCCGCGGGGGTGACGATCTTGTCGACGTTCTCCAGCTCCGCCTTCCGGATGATCCGGATGACGATCTCCCGGAGCAGCTCCGGTTCGAGCATTGGGACGCCGTCGCTGATCGGGTGGACGAAGTACTGGTACTCGCCTTTCTCGATGATCGGCGCGTCGAGGAGCGACTGCCGCAACTGGTCCATGTCACCGGTACCGGGGCGGATTAATAAAGCGTGGCGATCCCCCGGTTCCGTGGACCTCGGTGTCACGGATCGCAGCGGTGTCGACCGCGTCGACCCCGACCGTCTCCTCGATGTTCTCGGCCGGCAGTTACTCGAACTCCGGCTCGCGCTTCTCGAGGAACGCGCGCATGCCCTCGCGCTGGTCGTGCGTGCCGAACAGCCCGGCCCACGCCCGACGTTCGAGGGCGAGCCCGCCCTTCTGGGTCCCGTCGTGGACCGCGTTGAGCGCCTCCTTCGCGGCGCGGGTCGCGAACGCGGGCTTCGCGGCCAGCTCATCCGCCAGCTCGTCGATCCGGTCGTCGAACGCGTCGTCCGCGACGACCTCGCCGACGAAGCCGACCTCGGCCGCCTCCGCGGCGTCGATCCGCTCGCCCAGGAAGACGAGCCGCTTGGCCGTCTCGTCGCCGACGAGCCGCGAGAGCCGCTGGGTGCCGCCCCACCCCGGAATGATGCCGAGGTCGATCTCGGTCTGTCCGAGCACGGCGCTCTCGGCGGCGACCCGGAGGTCGCAGGCGAGCGCCAGCTCGCAGCCGCCGCCGAACGCGTAGCCGTCGATCGCCGCGACCGTCGGCGCCGGGAACGCCTCGATCGCGTCGGCGACGCGGTGGCCGAGCTCGGCGTACGCCTGCGCCTCCGGCGTCGACAGCTCGACCATGTAGGAGATGTCCGCGCCCGCGACGAACGCCTCGTCGCCCGCGCCGGCCAGCACCAGCGCGCGAGCGCCGTCCACCTCGGCCTCGTCGAGCGCCTCCCCGATCGCTTCGAGCGTGTCGACGGTGAGGGCGTTGAGCTGCTCCGGGCGGTCGACGGTGAGCGTCGCGACGCCGTCCGCGTCGACGTCGAGCGTGATGGTGTCCCACGTCATACCGGCCAGTCGGTGGCCGGCGTGAAAGTCGTTCGGCAGGCGCGCTCTCGACGGCAGAGGGGACGCCGCCGCGTCAGATCTGCTCGCGGCTGTCGATCTCGCTGTAGATGAACCACGCGGCCGTGTACGCGCCGATGAACAGCAGGTAGCCGACCACGAGGCCGACGAGCTGGCGCGAGCCGAGCCCGCCGGGCAGCGTCCGCGAGAGGATCCCCAGCGCCACGGCGAACACGACCAGCGAGAACAGGCCCGAGAGGGCGTACACGCCGAGGTCGGAGGTGAGACGTTCGCGCACGCTCCCACCAACGGCGTCGCCTTATATACTCCCGTCGGTCGCGGCGAGGCGTCGACCGCGCGGCGCCCGTCCCGGCCGCGGCCGACCGGCCGCCCGTCCGGTTGCGCGGATTGCAACCCCTATATGCCCCCGGCCACACGTGCGAGTATGAACGGGAACCGGTTCGGTCGGCTCTTCCAGGTGACGACGTACGGCGAGAGCCACGGCGACGCGATGGGCGTGACGGTCTCGGGCGTCCCCGCGGGGGTCGAGCTCGACGAGGAGGCGATCCAGGCGCAGCTCGACCGGCGCAAGCCGGGCCAGTCGATGATCACGACCTCACGGGGCGAGCCCGACGAGGTCGTCGTCAACTCCGGCGTCCAGGACGGCTACACCACCGGGACGCCCATCGGCATGGTGATCCAGAACAAGGACGCGCGCTCCGGGAAGTACGAGCCGTACGTCACGGCGCCGCGCCCCTCGCACGGCGACTACACCTACTCCGCGAAGTTCGGCACGCGCAACTGGGGCGGCGGCGGGCGCTCCTCCGCGCGCGAGACGGTGAACTGGGTCGCCGCGGGCGCGGTCGCGGAGCAGGTGCTCGACGCCTCCGAACACGACGTCGAGATCAAAGCGCACGTCAACCAGATCGGCGACGTCGAGGCCGAGCCCGTGAGCTTCGAGCAGTTGCTCGAGCACAGCGAGGAGAACGACGTGCGCTGCGCCGACCCCGAGGCCGCCGCCGAGATGCAGGAGCTGATCGAGGGGTATCAAGAGCGCGGCGACTCCATCGGCGGCTCTATCTACTTCGAGTGCCGCGGCGTCCCCCGCGGACTCGGCGCCCCGCGGTTCGACAGCTTCCCCGCCCGGCTCGGGCAGGCGATGTTCTCCATCCCGGCGACGACCGGCGTCGAGTACGGCCTCGGGACGGACGCGACCCTCGTCTCCGGCAGCGACCGCAACGAGGACTGGACGTTCGACGACGGCGAGTCGTTCGACCACGTCGAGAGCGAGGAGGGCGACCCCGTCCCCGTCGGCAACGACCACGGCGGGCTCCAGGGGGGGATCACGACCGGCGAGCCGATCTACGGCGAGGCGACGTGGCACGCGCCCACCTCGATCCCGAAGAAGCAGCGCTCGGCCGACTGGGAGACGGGCGAGGAGAAAGAGGTGCAGGTCGTGGGGCGTCACGACCCCGTCCTCCCGCCGCGGGCCGTCCCCGTCGTCGAGGCGATGCTGTACTGCACCGTCCTCGACTTCATGCTGCTCGCCGGCCGGATCAACCCCGACCGCGTCGACGGCAACCCGGGGCAGTACGACACCGACTACCACCCGAGCAGTCCGGACAACGAGTAGCGAGCGAGCGTCCGCCGGTCCGCCGCGTCACTCACCCGGCGACCACTCGCAGGCGTTCCCCGCGGTGAGGTCCTCCTCGTCGATGTGCGCCGAGAGGCAGGCGTAGTTGCAGAAATAGGCGGGCGACCCGCAGTCGTCGTCGCAGTCGCGCACGCAGATCGGGTCGTGCTCGAAGATGCGCGAGCCGCAGTAGGCGCACGTCTCGTCGGCCGTCGGCGTCGACACGGTGGCGGACATGGTCGGGTCCTGCCACTCGCGGCTCGAAAAGCTGTCGCGGGTCGGCGCGGCTCACACCACGACGACCGCGTCGACGACGACGAGGAGCACGAACCCGACGAGAAACGCCCCGGTGGCGGCGTCGGCGTGGCCGTGACCGTGCGAGGAGGGGATCAGCTCCCGGAAGACGACCGCGAGCATCGCGCCCGCGGCGAAGCCGGCGGAGACCGGGAAGAGACCGGCCGCGAGCCCGACGAGCGAGAAGCCGAACACCGAGGCGACGACCTGCGGGACCACCCCCGAGAGGGTGGTGTACCAGAGCACCCGCGGGCTCGACATCCCGGTGTCCGCCATCGGCACCGCGAACGCGAACCCGTCGGGGACGTTCTGGAGGCCGATCACGACCGCGAGCAGCAGCGCGACCTCCTCTAACCCGGAGGCGAAGGCGACGCCGATCGCCAACCCCTCGGGGGCGTTGTGGAGGGTGATCGCTCCCCCGATCAGCACGGCTTTCCGGAGCGTCACCTCGCGCGCGGCGGCGACCGCAGACGGAGAGCCGTCGGCGTCGACCTCGACGCCCGGCTCGTCCGCCGTCGGGCCGTCACCCGTCTGGATGGCGGCGTCGTCGCCGGTCGCGCCGCCCTCGGGGAGCCACTCGCGGTACTGCGCGTGGAGGTGCGGGATCGCGTAGTTCCCGCCGAGCAGCACGCCCCCGCCGAGCAGGACCCCCGACATCACCGCCCGGAGCGTCCCCTCCTCCATGCCGGGGACGATCAGTCCGAAGACGCTGGCGGCGACCATCAGCCCGGCGGCGAGGCCGAGCGCGGCGTCGTACACCCGGTGGGTCACCCCCGCCCGGAAGAACACCGGCAGCGCGCCGAGCCCCGTCGCCAGCCCCGCGATCCCGGTGACGGCCACGACGTTCGGCAGCGTCGTCATGGCGCGTGCTTCCGCGGCCGCCTATATAAACGCCGTCGATGTGGGAGCGGCCGTCGACCGCCTCACCGCGTGACGACTCCGCGGAGGTCGCCGCCGTACGCGACGACGGCGACCGCGAGCGTCGCGACCGCGCCGACCGGGAGCACGGTGAAGACGCTCGACGTGGTCCCGACGCCGAACCGCGTCGCGAGCCCGACGGAGACCCACAGGCTCGCGGTCGCCGCTAAGACGAGCAGGCCGCCGGTGACGCGTCGGTCCTCCCGCCCGAGCGCCACGCCGGCCACGGCGCTCGCCGCCGACAGCAGGTGGAACCCGATCGCGAGCGGCCACGCGCGGATCGACGCCGGGAGCGCCGCGAACGGCCGCGACTGGTCGAGGAAGTACGCCCACACGGGGTACCCGCCGACCCCGGAGCCGGACGCCGCCGCGTTGAGGAACCCCCACAGGCTCACCACCGTGAGATCGCCGCCGGCCGAGATGACGGCCATCGGGACCGCGAGCAGCGCGAGGACGAGGGCCCAGCCGATTCGCGCGACGGGACCGCGCTCGCTCGCGACGGCCCCGCCCGACCGCTCGCCGTCGGCTCGCTCGGCGCCGGCCCCGTGCGGCGGTCGCTCTACCATGCCGATCGCTCGGAGGCGGACCCGTAAGAATCGACCGGGATCGGCTCCCCCGGGCCGGACGGGCCCGCGCGACGCGCAACGCTCTTTGTGTCGGGGGTCGCTCGTTTCGGCATGCGAGTCACCGTCGTCGGCAGCGGTTACGTCGGTACCACCCTCGCGGCCTGCCTTGCAGACGCGGGTCACGACGTCACGGCGATCGATATCGACCCGGACGTCGTCGACGCCCTGAACGACGGCCGCGCGGCGATCCACGAACCGGGGCTCGACGACCTCCTGGCCGAGCACGCGGGCGACCGGCTCCGGGCGACGACCGAGTACGACGGCGTCCCCGACGCCGACGTGACGTTCCTCGCGATCGGTACCCCCTCGCGCGAGGACGGTAGCATCGACCTCGGTCCCCTCACCGCGGCCGCGGGGATGACCGGCGAGGCGCTGGCGGACGTAGGAGGAGACTCCGCCGCGGCGGGCGACCCCGAGGACCGCCACCTCGTCGTCGTCAAGAGCACGATCACGCCGCCGGGCGTCCGCGAGGTCCGCGAGGCGCTCCTGGCGGGCGCCGGCGACGCGGCCGACCGCGTCGAGCTCGCGACCAACCCCGAGTTCCTCCGCGAGGGGTCCGCAGTCGACGACTTCCAACACCCGGACAAGCTCGTCTTCGGCGCCGACTCCGACTGGGCGACCGATCGGCTGGAGGCCCTCTACGAGCCCCTGCTCGACGCGACCGACGGCGACGTGCCGGTGATCCGGACCGACCCCGAGACCGCCGTGATGATCAAGTACGCCAACAACGCCTTTTTAGCGTCGAAAATCTCGCTGGCGAACGACCTGGGGAACGTCTGCAAGCGGTTCGGGATCGACGCCTACGAGGTGATGGACGCGGTCGGGCTCGACGACCGCATCGGGGCGCGGTTCCTGCGCTCGGGGGTGGGCTGGGGCGGAAGTTGTTTTCCCAAAGATGTTGATGCAATTAGGGCAGCAGCCCGCGAAGCCGGCTACGAGCCGCCGATGCTCGACGCCGCGGTCGCGGTGAACGACGGCCAGCCGGAGCGCATGCTCGAACTGCTGGACTCGCACGTCGACGTCGCGGGCGAGCGCGTCGCCGTGCTCGGGCTCGCATTTAAACCGGGCACCGACGACACCCGGAACTCCCGGGCGATCCCGATCGTCGAGGGGCTGCGGGCGCGCGGCGCCGAGGTCGTCGGCTACGACCCGGTCGCGACCGACGCCATGCGCGAGCGCTTCCCCGACCTCGCGTACGCCGACTCCGCGGCCGCCGCGCTGGAGGGGGCGAGCGCCGCGCTCGTCGTCACCGACTGGGACGAGTTCGCGGCGCTCGACGACGCCTTCGACGCCATGGCCGAGCCCGTCGTGATCGACGGGCGGCGGATAATCGAGCGGCGCGACGGCCTGACGTACGAGGGGCTCACCTGGTAGCGGCGGCGACTACCGCGTTCGATAACCCGAGGGACGCCGGTCGTCCGGACGTCGTTGCGCTCGGGACCGTCAGTCGGCACTGACATGTAATTCGATAAATAACTGTGTGACTAGAATATAAACGATACTACATTATTAATAGTGTTGAATGCCAACCGGCGATCTGGGATGAGCACCGACGAACCCAGCCACGACGCGGAACAGCACGGTCACGAGCACCACGAGGTCGAGGGGCCGGGGTATCCGACGCCGGCCGCGATGCGGACCGAGAGCGGTCGGGAAAAGACGGCGTACGTGATGGCGCCACGGGTGGGTATGGAGAACGAGGGGCCGGACATGATCGGCATCGTCGACCTCGACCCCGCGTCGGACACCTACAGCGAGCTGATCGACGCGGTCGAGATGCCAAACAAGGGCGACGAGCTCCACCACTTCGGCTGGAACGCCTGCTCCTCGTCGTGTCACGCCGAGGGGCTCTCTCGGCAGTACCTGGTCGTTCCGGGCCAGCGCTCCTCGCGCATTCACGTCATCGACGCCGAGGACCCGCGCAACCCCGAGATGGTGAGGGTCATCGAACCGGAGGAGGTGTTCGAACACGACCTGTCCGCCCCGCACACGGTCCACTGCGTCCCCGGCGGGAAGGTCGTCATCAGCATGCTCGGCGACGCGAACGGCGAGCTCCCCGGCGGGTTCCTCCAGCTGGACCAGGAGGACTTCAGCATCGACGGCCGCTGGGAGGCCGACCTCGGCGAGATGGAGATGAACTACGACTACTGGTATCAGCCCCGCCACGACGTCATGATCTCCAGCGAGTGGGCCGCGCCGAACACCTACTACCCGGGGTTCGACCTCGAGGACGTCGAGGCGGGCGACTACGGCGACAGCATCCACATCTGGTCGTGGGAGGACCGCGAGCACGTACAGACGCTCGAGTTCGGCGAGCAGGGGCGGATTCCGCTCGAAGTCCGGATGAGCCACAACCCGGAGGAGACGCAGGGGTACGTCGGCGCGGCGCTCTCCTCGAACATCATCCGCTTCTACGAGACGACCGACGGCACGTGGGACTGGGACGTCGTCATCGACGAGGAGCCGCGCGAACACGAGGACTGGGACATGCCGGTGCCGCCGCTCATCACGGACATCCTGCTGTCGCTTGACGACCAGTACCTGTTCTTCTCGAACTGGCTCCACGGCGACGTCCGGATGTACGACGTGAGCGACGCCGGCAACCCGCGACTGGTCGATCGGGTGTGGGCCGGCGGTCTCTTCGGCGACCGGCAGACGGTGCAGGGCGAGGAGATCCGCGGCGCGCCGCAGATGCTCCAGCTCTCCCGGGACGGCGAGCGGCTCTACTGGACGACGTCGCTGTTCTCGTCGTGGGACAACCAGTTCTTCCCGGACATCGCCGAGGAGGGGTCGCTCATGCTCAAGGCGGACGTCTATCCCGACGAGGGACGGCTGGAACTGGACGAGGAGTTCCTCGTCGACTTCGGCGACGCCCCCGGCGGCCCGGCGCGCGCCCACGAGATCCGCTGGCCGGGCGGCGACTGCACGAGCGACGTCTGGCAGTGATCGGTCGTGACTGACGCGACGACCCACGCCGTCGAACTCGTCCGCCCGGACGGGGGGACGGAGACGATCCGCGTCGCGGAGGGCGAGACGATCGTCGACGCGGCGGAGCGGGTCGACGTGGGCCTCCCGTACGGCTGCCTGTACGGCGCGTGCGGCACCTGCGCCGCGGAGCTGCTCGACGGCGAGGTGCGTCACGGACGGTCGCCGCGAGCGCTGAAGACGTCCGCCCTCGACGCCGGCTACGTCCTCCCCTGCGTCGCCGCGCCCGAGTCCGACTGTCGACTCCGCGTCGGCCACGAGATCCAGGCCGAGGTCGTCGGGACGCCCTGGAAGTGAGGCCCGCTCCGGCGACGGACGCGGACGGTCAATTTATATACGCCGACCGAAACGTGAGGCCATGGCGGCCCTCCACGCCCTCCGTCCGGCAGTCGGTGGTATCGTTCGCAACCCGGTCCTCCTGCTCGTCACGGCGCTGTACGGGCTCGCGCAGGCCCCGAACCTCCTCGTTCCGCCGACGCGACCGATCCTGTCGGCGGGCGTCTCGCTCGCGACCTTCGCCGCGTTCGTTCTCGTGCTCCCGTTCGTCCAAGGCGGGCTGCTCGGCATGGCGAGCGAAGCCCTCGCGGGCCGGACCGGCCTCGGCACGCTGGTCGCCGAGGGGAAGGCGAACTACGTGTCGCTGCTGCTCGGCTACTTCGTCCTGCTCGCGATCAACCTCGTCTTCGGGTTCGTCGCGTTCGTGGGCGGACTGATCGCCGTGATCGGCGGCCACGCGTCGATGCCCGCGGACGCGCCGGGCGTCGGCGTCGACCCGACGCTGCTCGCGCTCCTCGCGGTCGTCGGAGGCGGGTTCCTCCTCGCGTACCTCCTCGTCACCTTCGCCGTCCAGTTCTACGCCCACGCGGTCGTCCTCGACGACGCGGAGCTCGTCGACGGGTTCCGGCGCAGCGTGGGGCTCGTCCGGTCGAACCTCCTGAGCGTCGCCGGCTACACGCTGGTCCTCCTCGTCGGGAGCGTCGTCCTCGGGACGCTGGCCGCGGCGGCCTCGGTCGTCCTCGGTCCCCAGTCCGCGGGGATGCCCGGCACGCCGTTCGCCGACTTGGCGGGGGTCGAGCCGACCCTGCCCGTGATCGCCGCGGCCGGCGTCGGCTACCTCCTGCTGACGAGCGCGTTCGCCGCGTTCTACGCGACCTACTCGGTCGCGTTCTACGAGGCGGTCAGCCCCGGCGCCGCGCCGGCGTGAGTCCGACCCCGCCGCGCGGCGGCTCGACGACCGCCAGCGATAATCCCGTGGCGCACGTGGGATCGGTATGAACACGCAGGACGGCGGCCACCACGACGCGGCGGTGGACGCGCTCGCGGTCCGCGAGTACGAGCGCGCCGGCGACCGATACACGCGCGGCGGGCGGCGCGTGCTCGCCGACCCGCGCGAGGACCTCGACCCGTTCGCGCCGGACGAGAAGGGGTGGATCGGCCAGGGGCTCCAACAGCTGCTCGCCGCGACCGTCGCGTACCGGGTCGCGGGCGTCGACGGCCGCGCCACCCAGCGAGCGGTCGAGGGGATCGCCGCGACGCGCGACTTCCAGCGCGTCCTCGACGCGCCCGGGCAGACGGCCTGCCTCGGGGAGTTCGTCGCCGACTTCCGCGTCGCCGGCGGACTCGACGGCGCCGCGGAGGCCTACGACGACGCCGCGGAGCGGTACGCGACCGCCGGCGACGCGATCGACTCGCCGCAGGCGCTCGCGACGACCCCGCTGTTCGGCGCCGCGGCGGCGACGGTCAAGCAGGTCGCCCGCGGGCAGGCGAACGGCGAGATCGCGATTCAGTGGGAGGACCTCCACGGGTCGGACCCCGCCAGGGCGGGCGACTTCCTCGCGCACCGCGCCCGGATCAAAAAGCAGCGCTTCGCCGGCCTCGTCGAGAAGGCGGTCGCGGACGGCCACCTCGCGGCGCCGCGGGGCACGACCGAGTACGGCAACGAGACGCACCGGTGTCCGAGCTGCGGATCGAACGACGTCAACTGGGCCGGCACCGACGTGCTCTGTATGCGGTGTTCGACGCCGACCGAGCAGATTTAAGCCGGCGGCAGTCCTACGCGGCCGTCGCATACGATGTCGCCCTCCATCGCCGACCTCCTCCGTCCCCTCCGCGCGCTCGCCCCGCCGAACCGGCTCGACCGAGACCAGCGGCTCCGCCTCCGGATGGCGATCGCGACCGGACTGGTGATCGCGCTCCCGTTCGCGTTCGTCTACGCGTTCGTCTTCCTGATCAACGCGGTCGGACTCCCCCTGTTGGAGTGGGCGAACGAGCGCCCGTACACGGGCGAGTTCTACGTCGACCCCGTCCTCCTGACGGTCGTCGTCCTCGTCGGACTCGCGGTCCAGTACCGGTACGGCCCGCGGACCGTCCTCCGCTCCGTCGGCGGGCGGCGGGTGTCGCCCGACGAGTACCCGGAGCTCCACGCCGCCGTCACGCGGCTGGCCGCGCAGGCGGACGTCCCGAAGCCGGACGTGGCGGTCGCGCGGACCGAGCTGCCGAACGCCTTCGCGGTCGGGACGCCCGGGAACGGCACCGTCGTCGTCACGACCGCGCTGTTGGAGGCGCTCGACGACGACGAGCGCGACGCCGTGGTGGCCCACGAGCTCGCGCACCTCGCGAACCGCGACGCCAGTCTGATGACCGTCGCGTGGGTGCTCCCGACCGTCACCTACTACCTCGCCGTGCTCGCCTTCTACGTCCTCTACGGCCTGTTCCGATTCCTCAGCGTCGGCGGCGGCGGGTCGGGCGGGAACCGCGACGGCCGGGCGCTCGCGGTCGGGATCGTCGTGATCACGGTGAGCGCGGTCCTCACGCTCACCGTCTCGGCGATGTTCTGGTTCGGGAGCGTCCTCATTCACCGGGTGCTCTCGCGGTACCGCGAGTACGCGGCCGACGGCGCGGCCGCCGAGATCACGGGGTCGCCGGCGGCGCTCGCGAGCGCGCTGGAGACGCTCGACGAATCGATGCCGGTGGTGCCCGAACGCGACCTCCGCGAGTTCGACGGCGGCGCCGAGGCGCTGTACGTCGCGCCGCTGGAGAGCCGCGCGTTCGGCGACGAGGAGCTGGTGAGCACCGACGTGTTCCCGGAGACCCATCCCCCGACCCGCGAGCGGGTCCGGCGGCTCCGCGAGCGCGCGGGTGAGGCGGCGTGACGGGGCGTGGCTCCCCCGGACACTCCTCACGGCGCCGGTTCCTCGCGACCGCCGGCGTCGGTCTCGCGGGCGCGCTCGCCGGCTGCGGCTACCGCCCCGGCGGCGGCGACCTCGCGTGGGAGTCGTCGCTCGGGGGCGGCGGGATGTTCGGCACCGGTGACCGCTGGTTCCGCCCCGCGGGCGACCGGCTGTTCGTCGTCCGGAACCAGTCGGGACGGACGTTCGACTTCGAGGAGGACGCGTGGCGCGACTACGAGAAC
Source organism: Halorubrum sp. Eb13 (assembly GCF_002252895.1). Taxonomy (NCBI): domain Archaea; kingdom Methanobacteriati; phylum Methanobacteriota; class Halobacteria; order Halobacteriales; family Haloferacaceae; genus Halorubrum; species Halorubrum sp. Eb13. The sequence goes on from NZ_NHPE01000052.1 coordinate 24,955, forward strand.
GCCGAGGTGACCGGCCTCGACCCGGCCGGCGACGCCCGGCTCGAGGCGGAGACCGACCGACAGGCGACGGGCGTCCCGGCCGTCACCGAGACGTCGGTGTTCGTCCCCGTCGAGGGCGGCCGCGTCACCGCGATCGACCGCGAGCGCGCCGCGCTCGACCTCGACGACCCGACGGTCGACACCGCCGACAGCGGCGGCGACGAGGCCGACGAGCCAGACCCCGTCCGCTGGCGGACCGACGCGATCGCCGAGAGCGCCG
>NZ_NHPE01000135.1:0-10905 GCF_002252895.1 Halorubrum sp. Eb13
GAACTCCTCGGTGACGGCGACGTGACCCTCGCCGTCACCGAGGAGTTCTACGGGGGCGACGACGCCGTCGAGGCGAGCGCCGAGGAGGTCGTCGCCGGGCTCGGCCGCGCGCAGGTCGCGAACATCGTCGGGAGCGAGGCCGTCGGCGTCGCGGTCGAGGCCGGACTCGTCGACGAGGAGACGGTGCTGGAGGTCGGAGAGACCCGACACGCACAACTGCTCTGGCTGTGAGTCGGGTCGTATGAAGCGACTCGGACGGGAGGAGCTCGCGGCGCTGCTGGAACCGCAGCCGCCGTCGGACGCGTTCTGGAACCGCGCTATCGACGCCGAGCGCGCCGTTATCGGCGTCTCGCCGGAGGCCGTGGACGGCGAGAGCGAGGGCGAGGCGGGCGAGCGGGAGCGCCGGAACCGTCGGCGGCGCGGCGAGTCAGGACCGGACGGCCCACTCTCGACGGGCGACATCGTCGACGTCGGCGACGACTCGTTCGTCGTCGTCGCGGTCGAGGAGACGGCGGCCGGCGGGCGGCGCTACCGGATCGACTTGATCGAGCCGCGGGCGGACGGGTGACCCCCGTAACGCAGAGACCGGGGCGACCGCCTACAGGTCCGCGACGTCTTCGATGGCGTCGGTGAGTTCTGTCACGCTCTCGACGGTGTGCTCGCCCATGTGACCGATGCGGAACGTCTCCTCGGCGATGTCGCCGTACCCGTTCGAGAAGGCCATGTCGTACTCCTCGCTCACCGCCTCGATCGTCGCGGCGACGTCGATGCCTTGCGTGTTCTCGATGCAGGCGACCGTCTGCGACTCGTACCCCGCCTCGGGGAACATCGCGAAGTGCTCGTCGGCCCAGTCGTGGACGTACGCCATCATCTCGCGGTGGCGCTCGTCGCGGGCGCGGTGGCCCTCGTCGAGCATGCGCTTCATCTGCTTGCGGTACGCTAACATGATCGGGATGGCGGGCGTCGAGTGGGTCTGGCCCTTGCGGTCGTAGTAGTCGATGGCGCGCCGGAAGCCGCCGTACCACGAGGAGTCCCCCTTCTCGACCTCGCGGTCGTAGGCGTCGTCGCTGACGACGCAGACCGCGAGCCCCGGCGGCATCGCGAACGCCTTCTGGGTGGACGCGAAGATGATGTCGATGTCGTGCTCCTCGATGTCGACGTAGTCGCCGCCGAGCGACGAGACGGCGTCGACGGCGAAGTAGGTGTCCGGGTACTCGCCGATGACGTCGCCCATCTCCTCGATGGGGTTGCGGACGCCGGTCGACGACTCGTTCATCACGCCCGCGACCATGTCGTACCCCTCGTCGCTGGCTTCGAGGGCGTCGCGGACGTCCTCGGGCTTGACCGCGTCGCCCCACTCGTACTCCAGCCGGGTGACGTCCTTGCCGAGCCGCTCGGCGACGTTGGCGTAGCGCTCGCTGAAGCTCCCGCAGGTCGGCACCAGGACGCGCTCGTCGACGAGGTTCAGCGTCGACGCCTCCCAGAACTCCGTCCCGGAGGCGGTGAGGATGATCACGTCGTTGTCGGTGCCGAGGAACTCCTTCGTGTCCTCGACGATGGTCGTGTACAGGTCGGTCATCCGGCCCATCCGGTGCCCGAACGTCGACTCCGTCATCGCCTCGATGACGTCGTCGCGGACCTCCGTCGGCCCGGGGATGTACAGCGTCTTGTCGTCGTAGTCGTCTCGGTATTCGCGTTTCTTCGTCACGGGATCCACCTGTCGAATGGTACCGGGTCGCGAGACGGTATGGTCCTTATGATCCGCTCAAAACGAGGGCGTCGATCGGAGGTCAGACGCGTCACGTGCCGGCGATCGGATGCCTCTGATGCCGGCGATCGGACGCGTCTCGTGCCGGCGATCGGACGCGTCTCGTGCCGGCGATCGGACGCGTCTCGTACTGAGTGCCGAAAGGCGATCCGAGCCCGAGTCGACGGACCGGCACCGGTGAGGGTGCGGGCCGGCGAACTCGTCGTCGTGCGAAATTCTTTGTGCCGTCTGGCAGTAGTTCGAGTATGGGACACCGCCTCGATGAGATAGACAAGCGCGTCCTCTACTACTTCGCGGTGAACGCGCGGAACACGGCGACGTCGGACATCGCCGAGGAGATGGGGGTGACGCCGGCGACGATCCGGAACCGGATCGACCAACTCGAGGACCGGGGAATTCTCCGAAGCTACCTGGCCGACATCGACTACAAGTCGATCGACGGGTACATCACCTACCTGTTCAGGTGCACGGCGCCGATTCCGGACCGGACGCAGGTCGCCCAGTCGGCGTTGGACGTCTCGGGAGTCGTCACCGTCCAAGAGCTGATGTCCGGTTCGGGCAACCTCCTCGTGACCGTCGTCGGCGCCGACACGGACGACATCAACCACGTCGCCGGGGAGCTCTCCGACCTCGGGCTACGGATCGAAGACGAGAGCGTGATGCAGGGGGAGTACCACAGACCGTACGATCCGTTCGGTCCCGAGACCGTCTCGAAAGGGCCGTCGCTGACCGACTTCATGAGCCTCGCGGGCGACGCCGAAGTCGCCGAGTTCTCCGTCTCGGAGGACGCCGAAATCGCGGGCAAAACCATCGAGCAAGCGGTCGACGAGGGACATCTCTCCCCCGACACGCACGTCGTCGGCATCGAACGCGAGGGCGACATGCTCACGCCGAAGGGGCAGACTACCTTCCGAGCCGGCGACATCGTCTCCCTGCTCTCGAAGGCCCCGTTCGAGCAGGGCTCGCTGGGGGCGTTCGGCACGCCGCGGAAGTGAGTTCGGACCGGTCGCCGGCGGCGGAGCCTCAGCGCCAGTGCCAGAAGTCGTTCCCGTCCTCCTCGACGGGGTCGGTCCGCTCGCGGAGGTCGACGACGTCCCCCTCGGTGGGTTCGTGGTCGTCCGGGAGCGACTCCATGCAGTCGAAACAGAGGAAGAACTCGGCGCCGTCCGTCAGTTCGAGGGTCATCCCCTGCGTCGACTCGAACGCGAAGTTCCACAGGTCGCCGATCCCGCCGGCGATCCTGACGGACCGCTCGCAGACGTCGCACGACTCCGAGGCCATACGCCGGGTAGGGGTCCGGGGCGCTAATGCGTGTCGCCGCGATGCGCGGTCGACGTGAGCCGCGGCGGCGAGGGGGCCCGCCCGCAGGGACGCGTTATCGCGGTTCCGGTGTCCGGCTCGTCGAAACCGCCTCCGAGCTCATCGAGGGCCGTCTGTAAGTCATCAAGGGCTGTCCGCGGGCCATCGAAGGCCGTCCGCGGGAGACGAGTACGGAGCGTCGTATGACGGAGCCCGGGGTCGGATAATAACAGTCCTTATCTAAAGGCCCGACAGAGTAGTATTGTGAAAGATATGCAAAATAGCTCGGTAGGGAGGAGCGGATCGCTCACTCGGCTCCAGTGGGTTGCAATCGCGTTGGCCGCCATCACTGGCGTTCTTCACGTGTACGCTGGCGTCGTCGAAGGGCGGGCACCGGTGGCGCTTGCGGGGGTCGGCTACGCCGGTTCGATTGCGCTGTTTTCGCTCGACTATCGGCGTCGCCTGCTCTATCTCATCGGGATTCCGTACACCGCCGTGCAGTTCCCCCTCTGGATCGTGGCCAAGTCGGAATATGGGGCGATCGACTACGTCGACAAGGCGGTCCAAGTCGTCCTGATCCTCACGTTGATCTATCTCTATCTGAACGCACCGTCCGAGTCGGCCGGGAACGCGGCGACGGCGGCGGATTGAGCGGGCGATTTCACGGGCGTATCCCGGGCTCAGTCGTCTCGAATCACCATCACTTTCACTCGGTTCACGCCGTCGAAGTCACGGAGCCGATACGTTAATTCCCGGACGCGTTCGCCGGTCCCCTGACAGAACAGGGACTCGAGACACCACTCCCCCTGGTGCGTGTGACTCGTGTTGCGGATCACGTCCTGATAGTCGTGTTGGACGCCGTGGAGCTCGCCGATCACCTCGTGGTGGCGGTAGTCGAAGGCGACGAGCGCGATGACGTCCTCGCTGAGGTCCTCGAGTCGGGAGTGCGACTCGATGTACTCCTGTATGGCCTCGCGAACCGCTCGTGACCGATTGTCCAGTCCCTCGTCGCGCCAGACCTGATCGAACTCGTCGACGACCGCGTCCGGGATGTTCAAACTCGTTCGCATCGGGCGTCGTTCGGGGCGCTCGTACAAGAGTTCCGAGTACGCGGTCTCCGTGCGGCGAACGCGGCGGCGGCTACCCCTCGATCGGCGCTTCCCAGAGCAGGATACCGGTCGAGCTGACGATGAGGACGACGCCGGCCGCGGCGAGCGCGAACAGCGGGGAGACGGCGTCGGAGATGACGCCGCTCCCGAGCTGGAAGGGCACGACCGCGAGTCCGCTGACCATCGCCATCGCGCTGAGCACGGTCGCACGGCCCGCCGTCTCGGTGCGGTCGTTGATGTACTGGCCGGCGAACGACCGCGTCACGTCGGAGAGCCCGCGGATCAGCAGGAACGTCGGGAGCGCGAGCACCGGAACGAAGTACATGCCCACCAGCGCGCCGCCCACGACGAAGGGCAGCCACAGGAACCACGTCCGGAGCCCCAGACGGGCGCGGATCGCTCCGGTGTAGTAGCTCAGTCCGGCGCCGACGAGACTGTACGCCGAGTAGAACCACCCGAGCAGCGACCGCACCGCCGACTGCGAGACGCCGAAGTCGAGAACGATCGTCTCGAAGATCGGCTGGAGGAAGACGAACACGAGGTACGTCACCGCCGCGTAGACGACGTAGTAATACAGCACGAACGCCCGGACGTTCCGCTCCGAGACCGTTCGCCGGATGATCGACAGCGTGCGGCGAAAGCTCAGTGTCGCGGTGTCGGCCCGTTCGTAGGTCTCGGGCTCGTCTATCGTCAGGAGAACGACCACGCCGAGCGCCGTCACTCCCGCGGCGACGAACCACGGATACGACAGGTCGATGCTGCCGAGATACCCCCCGACGACGGCCGCACCGGCGCCGATCGCCAGCGCGACCGACTCCCCGCGTCCGCGGACGTGCGCGAACTCGTCTTCGGAGAGGTCGTCGGTGAGCGTGTCGTACAGCCAGGCGTCTTCGCTTCCCGAGCGGAAGTTGTAGCCCATCGACCAACAGACGTACAGCGCCACGAGCGCCCGGAACGAACCGGAGAGTCCGATTCCGAGCAGCGTGAGCGAGATGAGAGCGGTTCCGGTCAGGAGACTGTTGCGCCGACCGAGGCGGTCGCCGACGTAGCCCGTCGGAATTTCACCCAGCAGCGTCGTCAGGTTGTATACCGCTTCGAGGACCGCGATCTGCGTGAAATCGAGTCCCTGTGCGAGGAAGAAGAGATACATAATCGGGCGGTAGAATTCGACGGCCTTGGTCGACTTGTAGAGGTAATACTTCAGGACGCTCCGCGGAGGGAGAGCGGCGGAACGCCGGAACGGAACGGCCATACTTCGGATGGCGATTCCGCCGAGATGGTTGTTGTGTTATGATCGGACCGCGAATTCGTAATACGAGCGCATCGGGCGAGTAGAGCCGGGGTCGGGTGTCGGCCGTTCGGCGGCTCGAAGTACCGAACGGCCGGTGTGCCGACGAGCGGTCTGCGCGGTTCACGGCGGCGTGAGGCCGGTAGACTGCGTATCGGTCGCGACGGTCGGACGCTCGCCGCAGCCGCTGTCCCGAGAGAGTTACTTGCGAAAGCGGGTGGGAGTTCCTCGCAGGATGCGGCCCCGTATGTAGTATCGCCCCGTCGAACGGCGCGGCGGCCGTCGGTAGGGGGGTGACCGATGCGGGGGATGGAGTCGGCACGAGGGTTCCGTCGGGTTCCTCGGATACATCCCGAATTGGCCGATAGCAGACGCCTGGGAGTTGCGTATGAGAGGTTCCGCCAGTTCAGAGGGGAACGCCGAGGCTCGTGCGGGGCGACTCGCAGAGACGAGAAGTCGGTCGGTTTCCCGGACCGGGGTCGTCGCTCGTTTGACGACGCGGAGACCGGTCTCAGGGGTGACACGCCGCGACCGTTTCAGTTGACGGCCTTCGAGAGTTCGGCACCCGTCTTGAACTCGACCACGTTCTTCGCCGCGATCTGGATCTCTTTCCCGGTCTGAGGGTTTCGCCCGGTCCGGGCGGACCGCTTCGAGATGCTGAACGTGCCGAACACCTCGCTCTCGTCCGCTCCCCCGTCCACCGACAGCCGATCGCCTTTCTTCAGGGCCTCCGTCGCCACGCTGACGAACGCCCCGATCGCCCGCTCCGCGTCGCTCGCCGATACCCCCTCGCGCGATTCGCGTCCCGTTTCGATCGCGATGTACTCCGCGTCGATCACCACGTCGGCGTCGCGGCACCTGGCGCTGGCCTCGTCGCCCTTACCGGGGTTGAGATCGAGGGCGGCCGCGAACTCCGGGCAGGCGTCGAACGTCACCGGCGACTCGTCCGCGGGCCCGTTTCGGGACCTCGGATTTCGCCCCGTCCGGGCGGAGCGCTTCGAGATACTGAACGATCCGAATCCGATCAGTACGGCGCTGTCACCCTTCTGCAAGGCGTTCGTCGTCGCACTGGTGAACGCGTCGAGCGCCCGCTTCGCGTCCGACTTGCTCAGTCCGGCGTGGCTCGCCATCGCCTCGATCAGTTCCGCTTTGTTCATCGCCGCGGCCTGACCGGTCGTCGCTACCGCGCCCAGTCCGAGGGACGCCGAGAGGATAGCGCTCCTCCGCAGTACGGTTCGCCGCGAGAGCTCGTCTTGGGACATGATACCTTTACTCACAACCCTCTCACGCTCTGAGACTATATAAAATATCTGAAAATTCATCTGAGCGTTAGTGTGTCGTGTCCAACGCTGGTCTGACTGCGGTTTGAGGGCCCGGACCTGACTACGTCCCGCCCGTTGCGCCCCAGCTCGCACTGGCCTCGACGGCGTTCTCGAACGTGAGTTCGGCGACCTCAGGCGGGTTGTCGTCACTCCCTTCGGGGAGGAACTGAAAGCGGAGGCGCTCTCCGGTCTCGCCGAGGAGCGCTTCGAGGGTGACGATATCGCCCTGTCGGGCGCTGACGAACTCCCGACGGACGATCGTCTCTCCACCGGCGACGGCGGTGTCGAGCGAGGCGTCGTACGTGTCGAGTTTCGTACGTACCGCGACCGACACGGCGTCGTCACCGGTGTTCGTTACGATTAGCGTCCCGCCCGGGTATTCGGGGTCCCGGTCGCCGCTCGAGAGGGCGCCCGCACAGCCGGCGAGCGAGACAGCTGCGAGACACCCGCCGGCCCCGCGTAGAAGTTGTCTTCTCTGCATGGCAACGCTTCCCGGGCCGGCAGTGAAATGTCTTCGTATTGAATGAAACGGCGTATCGAACGTCCTCTCGTCCCGATCGCTTCGAATCTCTCGGGGCGGGCACCGAACCGACGACCGATACGCGCGTCGTCCGCGGCGTGACCGCGATGAGTTATCGGCCGCGAGCGATTCCGACGGGGCCGGTTCCCCGCGATCGATCGGCCGGCGGGGGACGGGCGCCCGCCGCGTCATCGACGATTTATGTTCGAGCGCGACCGATCCCACTCCGATCATGCGAGCCTTCTTCGCCGTCGACCTTCCCGACGACCTCGCGGAGCCACTCGCCGACGCGCAGGCCGCGTTCGAAGGCGCCGACGGGCTGCGGTTCGTCGACCCCGACCGGGCGCACGTGACGCTGAAGTTCCTCGGCGAGATCGGCGAGGCGGACGCCGCCGACCGGAGCGTCGAGGACGAAGAGGTGCCGCCGCTCGACGACGTGATCGCGGCCGGCGAGCGCGCGGTCGCCGACGCCGGCGTCGGTCCCTTCGAGTGCGCGATCGAGGGGTTCGGCGTCTTCCCGAGCCTCGACTACGTCTCGGTCGTCTGGGCGGGGGTCGGCGCGGGGAGCGCGGCGCTGACCGCGCTCCACGAGTCGCTGGAGGCGGAGACGACCGCGATCGGCGTCGACCCGGAGGAGCACGCGTTCACCCCGCACGTCACGCTCGCCCGGATGAACGACGCCCGCGGGAAGGAACTGGTTCGGGAGGTCGTCCGCGAGCGCGACCCCGAGATCGGACGGTTCGAGGCCGACGCGGTCCGCCTCGTGAAGTCGACGCTGACGAGCGACGGACCCGTGTACGACACCGTCGCGTCGTTCGAACTCTGACGAGGGCCTCCCGACGCCCCCGTCACTCCGCGTTCCTCGGGTCGTCGGCGTCGCCCTCGGAGCCGCCGTCGCCCTCATCATTGAGCTCCCCCTCCCCGTTCGCCGCCGCCCTCGCTCCCGGGTGCTCGACTCGGACCCGCGTCACCCGCGTCGGGGTCGCCCCGGTGACGGTGAGCGACACGTCCCCGAGGACGACGCGGTCGCCCTCGGCCGCGACCCGGCCCATTCGCTGGGTGATCAGCCCCGCGACCGTGTCGACGCCGCCGCCGACCGGGAGGTCTACCCCGAGCGTCTCGTTGAGGTGCGCGACGGTGGTCCACCCGCGGACGACCGCGGCGTCGGGCGCGACCACGTCGACGTGATCGACCTCCCATCGGCCCACGAGCTCGCCGACGATCTCTTCGACGACGTCCGCCAGCGTGACGATCCCGACGACCGCGCCGAACTCGTCGACGACGATCGCCATCCGCCGGCCGGTCGATCGTAGCTCGTCGAACAGTTCGTCGACGGGCTGGGTCTCGGGGACGAACGTCGGCTCGCGGAGCGCGCTCGCGAGGGGCTCGCCCCGCTCGTGGGCGCCGATGGCGTCGCGCACGTCGACGGTCCCGACCACGTCGTCGCGGTTCTCGCCGTAGACGGGCATCCGGGTGACGCCCTCGCGCCCGGCGGTCGAGAGCGCGTCGGCCGGGGTCGCGGTGTCCGGGATCGCCACCATGTCCGTGCGCGGGACCATCACCGCGGAGACGCGCGTCGACTCCAGGTCGAGGACGCCGCGTATCATCGCGCCCTCCTCGGGGTCGATCGCGCCCGCCGCCTGCCCCGAGAGCACGAGCGTCTCGATCTCCTCGCGGGTGAGGTACGACTCGATGTCGGGCTCGCCGCCGGTGAACCGGTTGACGACGCCGGAGAGCGCCTCGAAGACGTAGAGCACGGGCCGGATGACCCGTTGGATCGCGACGACGGGGCGGGAGACGCGGAGCGCGTGCTTCTCGGCGTTCGCGACCGCGTACGACTTCGGCGCGATCTCGCCGAAGACGATGACGAAGACGCTCGTGACGAGCGTCGACCCGGTCGCGGCCTGCCCCCCGGAGAAGCCGAACCGGACGAACACCGCGGTCGCGACCGAGGCGGCCGCGATGTTGGCGACGTTGTTGCTCACGAGGGCCGTGACGAGGAAGCGGTGCGAGTCCTCGCGAAGCGCCGAGAGCGCCCGCGCGCCGGGCACGTCGGCGGCCAGCAGCGAGTCGACCCGGTGGGTCGGCACCGAGAAGACGGCCAGCTCCGAGCTGGAGAAGAAGGCGCTGACCCCCGTCAGCACGAGGATCGCGGCCACCCCGGCGAACGCGATCGTGATGTCCATGTGTGCCCGTGCGGCCGGATATAAAAGGCAGTACCGCCGCGCCCGCGGTCCGACCGGGGACCGCGGCGGTTCACTCGACCGCGATCGGGTAGGCACGAACGAGGATTTTCCACCGAAAACGAGGGGGTTAGATGCGCACGATCGCGGATCATATCGGACGGCAAAACGGCGCGATGAGGAAAGCGTTAACCTCGCGCCGCCGGTGGATACGGACATGAAGGTACTCGTGACCGACCCCATCGCGGACGCGGGGTTGGACCGACTCCGAGACGCCGGCCACGAGGTCGAAACGGACTACGACGTCGAGGGGGAAGCCCTCCTCGACGCCGTGAGCGACGCCAACGCGCTCATCGTCCGCTCGGGAACCGAAGTCACCGAGACCGTCTTCGAGGCCGCCCCCGAGCTCGTCATCGTCGGTCGCGCCGGGATCGGGGTCGACAACATCGACATCGAGGCCGCCACGGACCACGGGGTTATCGTCGCCAACGCGCCCGACGGGAACGTCCGGGCCGCGGCCGAGCACACCGTCGCGATGACGTTCGCCGTCGCGCGCTCAATCCCGCAGGCGCACGGCCGCCTCCTCGGCGGCGAGTGGGCCAAAGGCGAGTTCCTCGGCACCGAGGTGAACAACAAGACGCTCACCATCGTCGGGCTCGGTCGCGTCGGCCAAGAGGTCGCCAAGCGGCTCGACTCGCTTGGGATGGACCTGGTCGTCTACGACCCGTACATCTCCGAGGAGCGCGCCGACCGGCTGGGCGCCGAGCTCGTCGAGGACCTCCACGAGGCGCTCGCGCGCGGCGACTTCGCGACGGTTCACACCCCGCTCCTCCCCGAGACCGAGGGGATGATCGGCGAGGACGAGCTGGCCCAGCTCGAGGGCGGCTACCTCATCAACTGCGCCCGCGGCGGGATCGTCGACGAGGACGCGCTCGCCGAGGCGGTCGACGACGGCGTCCTCGCGGGCGCCGCGCTCGACTCATTCGCCGAGGAGCCGCTGTCGCAGGACTCGCCGCTGCTCGACGTCGAGGAGATCGTCGTCACGCCGCACCTCGGCGCCTCGACCGAGGCGGCCCAGGAGAACGTCGCCGTCGACACCGCGGAGGCCGTCCTCGCGGCGTTCGACGACGAGCCGGTACTCACCGCGCTCAACGCGCCCTCCGTCGACGAGACGGCCTTCCCGCGGATCAAGCCGTACATCGACGTCGCCGAGACCGCCGGCAAGGTCGCCGCCCAACTGCTCGACGGTCGCATCACGAGCGTTGAGGCGACCTACGAGGGCGACATCGCCGAGGAGGACGTCGAGCTCGTCACCGCGAGCGCGCTGAAGGGCGTGTTCGAGCCGCTGGAGTGGCAGGTGAACGCGGTGAACGCGCCGCGCCTCGCCGAGGAGCGCGGCATCGACGTGACCGAGTC